>JAQZBD010000102.1 GCA_029239235.1 Herbinix sp. | reverse complement strand
AACGTAGCAGCTACAAAGATTTTTAAATTTCTGGATCGAACTTATGTTGGCAGAAAATTGGAATTATGTACTATAGAATGCCCGGAGTTTTCAGGTCTTTTAACATGTTGGTGTGAAAGCAATCTTAAGAAAACGAAAAAAGCGGAGCGGCAGGAGGTCTTTGAGTTCCAAGTGAGTTCTATCTTAGGAGAAGTATATTATTACAAAGCCAGGCCTATGGCATTATATGATAAGGAGAGTATCATCGGAACAACGATATTAATTACAGATATCACAGATGAAAAGGAAATGTTACTCGAATTGGAGCGAAGAGCTAGAATTGATGAGGTTACAGGAATCTTAAACCGGAGATATTTTATCGAATTGGCAAATATGGAATTTGGCAAATTGATTCAACAATCTGAAAATGGAATCATGGTTATGTTTGATATAGATCATTTTAAACAGATCAATGACAGCTATGGGCATCAGGCAGGAGATTTTATATTAAAAGAGTTGGCGGATATCACAGCTGGCATCATTAGAAATAATGATTTGCTGGGGCGCTATGGCGGAGAGGAATACATAATATTTTTACCCGGTCTAACGGTGGATAACGGGAAGCTGGTGGTAGAACGAATACGAGCTGCTTTTGAGCAACATACCTTTCTATTTGAGCAGAAAGCAATTCAGGTAACAGCAAGCTTTGGAATTACCCAGTACTACAAGCTGGAAGATAACTGCTACTGTTCCTTTGATGAGATGATAAAGAAGGTGGATCGCGGTTTGTACCAGGCTAAGAAAAACGGCAGGAATCAGATTGTTGTTTGTTAAAGTTAATATAATTTAAAGCAAGGCAACTATGAGTAAGCTGGCTCTATAGTTGCCTTTTAATCGGAGTAAAAAACGAATCTCGGCTGCACTTTAAATTGTAGATTTACACATATTGGATTATAATTTAGTGAATGGATAATTATGTAGCAGGTGACGCTATTCTAGATAAGGATACTGTAACGTCTATAACAATTAATATGGATGGAATAACACAATCCTTAGAGCTGATTGATGAATAATTTTTTTCTTTTATTAGAATAGCGGTTATTCCAGAAGTAAGTTGATAAGAAATATAAAAACTGGTTATAGTAATTTGAATAAATTTTACTAAAAATACTTTATGAATCCAACTGAGCGTATTATAATAGGTGAGATACATCAAATCTTAGACTACATAGGAGGAAAAGAGTATGTTAAAAGAGTTTAAGAAATTTGCCTTAAAAGGCAATATGATTGATTTAGCAGTCGGTATTATAATCGGTGGTGCCTTCAGCAGCATCGTAAATTCACTGGTTAATGATATCATAATGCCTATTTTAAGCATATTCACCAGTCAGATTGACTTTACAAACTGGTTTTTTTCTTTAGATGGAAAGCATTATAATACGCTTAAGTTAGCTCAAGATGCGGGAGCATCAACAGTCAACTATGGACTTTTCATCTCAGGGGTTTTGAATTTTCTAATCATGGCTTTTGTTGTATTTTTATTGGTACGCTGGATCAATAAGTTAAAAAGACCTGAGCCGGTTGCAGATCCAATCACAAAAACATGTCCCTATTGCTGTTCAGCCATCAACCTTAGTGCAACAAAATGCCCTCAATGTACATCAGATTTAATTGATGAAAAAGGAATATAGGTGGTGACTAATGGCAGAAATAAGACTGGTAGCTCTATCTTAGGAACCGGGATTAAAAATAAGTATATAATGATATAGTAAAATACGAAACAATATGTTTATAATTATATCAGTAAGTTGAAGAATAGGAGAATATACATGCTTCGAGGATTTTATCCTAAAAGATTGGCAGAGTCATCCTATGCCATTGACTATGAAAAACTATACCGGGAAGGATACCGGGGTATTTTGTTTGACATTGATAATACTCTGGTTGAGCATGGTGCAGATGCAACACCTAGAGCCAAAGAACTTTTCGAACGCTTAGAAAAGATTGGTTTTCAGACCTGTCTCATATCCAATAACAGTGAAGCAAGGGTTAGTAGATTCAATAAGGAAATCGGAACTAATTATATCTTCAAGGCAAATAAACCCTTCAAAAAGAACTATATCAAAGCCGTTAAAATCATGGGAACAAGAATTGATAATACAGTTTTTGTGGGTGATCAGCTTTTTACAGATGTTTTTGGGGCAAATAATATCGGTATGATGACATATTTGGTAAATCCAATCCATCCAAAAGAGGAAATACAGATTATCCTTAAGCGTAAATTAGAGCGAATCGTGCTCTATTATTATCGAAAGGATCTTGCAAAGGAAAAAACAAAATGAAGCACAATATAATTTTGATTGGATTTATGGGATCAGGCAAAACCTGTGTTGGAGAATATCTGGCAAAGCAATTAAGCTATGGATTCCAGGACTCAGATCAGTTGATTGAAGAGAAAACCAGGGACTCAATTAATCATATATTTTCAAGGTATGGGGAAGAATATTTTCGTAATCTTGAGACGGATTTGCTAAAAGAAATGGTGCCTGTGCTGGAAAAGACCGTGTTATCTACCGGAGGAGGATTACCAATCAGGGATGAAAATGCTGCTATTTTAAAGGAGCTTGGGTTCGTAGTTTTCTTAAAAACATCCAAAGAAACAACCATAAACAGGTTACAGGGGGATAGCTCCAGACCATTACTGCAAGGAGATGAGCTGGAAGAAAAAGTAGAGCGTATGCTGGCATTACGAACTCCTATTTATGAGAATACTGCCCATGATGTTATCGTTACGGATGGCAGAACAGTGGAAGAAATCACTGAACTAATCATGGAAGCATATAAGAATATAAAAAATTAAGTCAAGCTATGGGGAGAGAAAGGAGAGAGGCATGAAAATACTTGTGATTAACGGACCAAATTTGAATTTCCTTGGAATACGGGAAAAGGGAATCTATGGAACTCGGGATTTTAATTATCTTCTCGGTATACTGGAGGATAAAGCAAATCAAGAGAATATCACCATTGAGACATATCAAAGTAATTGCGAGGGTGAAATTATTGACCGAATTCAAAAAGCCTACTATGACCAGGTAGACGGTATAGTAATTAATCCGGGGGCTTACACTCATTACAGTTATGCAATTCGTGATGCGCTTGCCTCGATTACAGCTCCTAAAATTGAAGTACATATCTCAAATATCCATCAAAGGGAGGAGTTCAGGCATACGTCGGTTACAGCTCCTGTATGTACCGGTCAAATTGCAGGCCTTGGATTGCAGGGATATCTACTGGCAATCGATGCAATTATGAATCTCGTTTCAGAAAACAAATAAATAAAAAAATTGTAGAAGAAGGTCAGGTAAAGAATATGGACAATTATAAAAAGGTTCAAGAAATATTAAAAAAGCAATCCGTTGGAGCAGTTCTCATATCAAATGGTAATAACATGCGCTATGTCAGTGGATTTGCAGGTGCTACCGGATATGTATATATCTCTGAGAAAAGACATGCAGTTATTACGGATTTCCGTTATACCATCCAAGCAGAGGTGGAGGCAGAAGGTTATGAGGTTATTACAATAGGCAACGGCGGTTATGAGGAGGCAATTAATGATGTATTAAGTACTGACGGGGTAGATCGTCTGGCCTTTGAAGCCGAGGAAATGATTTTTGCCAATTATCATAAGCTAAAAGAAAAACTTAAGGTGAAGGATTTTGTACCTTTGGGCAGTGAAATCACCAACCTGCGTCGAATCAAAACTCCACATGAGTTGGAGCTAATCAAGAAGGCAGAAGCAATCGGAGATGAGGTATTTACTGAGATACTGACCTTCATCAAGCCTGGAATGACAGAACTTGAATTGGCTGCAAGAATTGAATATCTCTTAAAGTTAAAAGGTGCGGAAGGTTTAAGCTTCTCAGCAATTGTAGCTTCGGGTATCAATTCCTCAATGCCTCATGCAGTACCATCTCGTAAAAAGATTGAGATAGGAGACTTTTTAACCATGGACTTTGGTTGTGTCTATGAGGGATATTGCTCTGATATGACAAGAACCATTGTTATCGGTAAAGCCAGCGAGAAGCAAAAAGAAGTATACAATACAGTACTTCAGGCACAGCAGGCCGCACTTGACTTTATCAAGGCAGGATATAAGGGTAAGGAAGTTGATAAGGTAGCCAGAGACATCATTTACGGTGCAGGCTATGAGGGTTGCTTTGGACATGGTTTAGGACACAGTGTAGGACTTCACATTCATGAAAATCCAAGATTGTCCATGCTGGAAGAAGGAATCATTGAAGCTGGAATGACAGAAACGATAGAGCCGGGTATTTATATCAAAGGCTTTGGTGGTGTCAGAATTGAAGATTTAGTCGTTGTAACAGAGCAAGGTCATGAAAATTTTACGTTTTCCAATAAAAATTTAATTGAATTGTAAAAGTTTAACGAAAAACATGCAAAATTTTAGAGCTTGGCTAAAAAAACTATTGCAAAAATTTGCAGGTTATTATAGACTTAGGAGTAGTGTGAATATAGAACATTTCACATCCGACATTGAGCGGCTCATAGCCGAATGATCGTTAGTCGAATTGTAACTATTCAGTTGTCACGGGAATTCTGAGAAAATAGATTTTTCTTAGTTTCGGGGTGGGCAGCATTAAAGCATATATATTTTTTGAAAGCTTTACGTACATCGGTTCATTAGAGTCGTTGTGACTGAGTGGTCACATAATATTTAAGGAGGAGTTTTAAGTATGGTATCAGCAGGCGATTTCAGAAACGGTATTACCATCGAAATGGACAATAACGTATATCAGATTATTGAGTTTCAGCATGTAAAACCAGGAAAAGGCGCAGCATTTGTAAGAACTAAATTAAAAAATATTAAAAATGGTGGAGTTGTTGAAAAGACATTCCGTCCTACTGAAAAATATCCACAGGCTCATATTGAAAGAAGCGAAATGCAGTATTTATATTCAGACGGTGAATTATTTCACTTCATGAATGTCGAAACTTTTGATCAGATCGCTATGAATGAGGATTCTATTGGTGATTCTCTTAAATTCGTAAAAGAAAACGAGATGGTTAAGATGGTTGCACATGCTGGTCAGGTATTTGCAATCGAGCCGCCATTGTTCGTTGAGCTTGTTATTACAGAAACAGAGCCAGGCTTTAAGGGTGATACAGCACAGGGAGCTTCCAAACCTGCAATTGTTGAAACCGGAGCAACTGTTTATGTTCCTTTGTTTGTTGAGCAGGGAGAAACAATCCAGATTGATACCAGATCTGGGGAGTATATGAAGAGAGTTTAATCGAATATTAAGAATTTTATATGGCGCAATCCAAGGAAAGTCAAGATTTTCTGTGGGTTGCGCTTTTTTTGTACTAATATATTCAAAAAATTTTCAGTTAGGTATTGACATTTGGCTACCTTGCGATACAATATAGTTGTAGTAACTATATTGCACTACAAGGTAGGTGGAGTCATGTATGATAAATCTCAGTTGATGAGAGGAACGATTGAAGGTTGTATCTTGAAGATATTGAATGATGAGGTCACATATGGATATGACATAGTGACAAAGCTGCAAGGTTATGGATTTACGGATGTTAAGGAGGGTACGATCTATCCGCTTCTATTGCGTCTTGAAAAGAAGAACATGATAATGTCAGAATTTAAAGTTTCTCCGTTAGGACCAGCCAGAAAATACTATTCATTAACAGAAGATGGAAAAGTATTATTGATGGAATTCAAGGAATGTTGGAAGGAAGTAGTTAAGAGCGTAAATAATATTATGGACTTAGGGGAGGGTGTGGAATGAGTAATAAATTAAAGCTTCTCAAAAAGGAAAACAAACTGAGAGAACAGTCTCTTTCGACAGAGAGTAGTAATGCCATACTTAAGATAATGGAATATATGAGCGCAGCTAGAATGGGTGCTTTTGATCGAGAGATTACGCACAAGGAATTAATCGGAATGGCATTGGAAGCGGAACAGAGAAATGAAACTTTTTCAGAAATAATAGAGGGAGATATAAAAGAATGGTGTGAGACTGTAATTGAGAATAGCGGAAAGATATCTAAGAAAGAGTTTCTACTTGTAGTTGCATATGATCTTGCAATCAGGGCGCTTTTCTTAAGCATCGTTTTTTTCGTAATTCATACAGATGCTGAAGTCGTATCTGTCTATGAAAGTATATTTTTTCTGACTTGGCTTGTCATTGGTACTGCGGGGCAGATCTATCTGAGACCAAGATTTCTCTATGAAAAAGGATGGAAAAAACATATCTATAATTTTTTGCTGACATTTATTCTTATCCTGAGCGCTGTAGTTAATTGGCATATTCCGTTTCTTAAATCGGCGTTGTTTAGGATAAATACGTTATGGATAGCTGGAGTTGCCTTCACAGTATTTCTTTTGGTAAAAGTAGCTTATGATTATTATATAATCTGCCAATCAAAGAAGTATAAATGGACAGATTAGAAAAGTGACGCGGTAAATATCTTACGATTCTCCAGCTTTTTCTATCATGAACTCTATATAAAATGAGATAGAGCTGTATAAAGAGCAGAATACGTAGCGAATAATAAAGAGTGAAACTCCAAGAAATCAAGGCCTCATATAAAAAAGCATAATCGAATATTAGGAATTAAGAATAGTGCAATTTAAGGAAATGAAGGTTTTCTGTAAATTGCGCTATCTTTGTTTTAGTAAAAGTAAGTAGAGATAGCAAGATAACACCATTTAATATAAAAAAGTAATTCTAGAAATATTTGGATTTATCAATTATACTATATAATAAACTGAATTTCTTATGGGGAAAACGAAATGAAAAAGTCTATTTTACTAATAGGAAACATCTTTAGATAATGATAAATGCAATTAAATAGCGCGAACCAAGAAGACCTAGGTTTTCTAAGGTTTGCGTTGTTTTTTATAATATTTGGAATAGCATATTGACTCGTCAAGTACGTAGTAACAATATGAGATGAGCCAGTAATATATAGAGAAATAATGAGCGGTATAAGCAATTTATTATTTTGTTGTGTAAGTTAAGCATCCCATAGTGTAAGGTAGCCAAGGTGATATTGTATTAGTAAAAATATCGTATATAATAAGTCAAGAGGTGTGGAGGATGAATTTATTTAAGTATCATAAGCCTGATTTAGAAGAGAATCGAATTGATTTATACTATAGTAAAATTGATCAGGAAACCGAGGATATCATAAAATACCTAGAGCAATATAATAAAATGCTAGTAGGAAAAAATGACCATGAAACAACCTGGATTCATCCGAGTGATATTTATTACTGCGAGATGGTGGATCGTAAATGTTACTCTTATTTAAAGGAGTCCGTATGGCAGATTGATATTTCACTTCAGATGCTGTTAGATCAGTATGGCAGTCTTGGTTATGTAAGGATTAGTAAGTCCATGCTTATCAATATTTATAAGATCGACAAGTTAAAGTCTGATATCAACATGAGGGTTAATATCATATTGCAAAATGGAGAGACAGTAATTTTGAATCGTACATACAGAAGTCAGTTTTATAAGTACTTGGAGAAAATGAGGAGGGAGATGAAATAAATGCAGTTAATTAACCGGAAAAATTTTATAGAAATTGTATGTATTTGCTTTACGCTGATCTCACTTGGCAAAGTTATAATTGAGAAAATCGAAGGGTACAAGGACCCTTATTATGCAGAAAATTTTATTACAATATTCTTGATATGCCTTATTGCAACCTTCGTTTTAAGTCTGCAATATTATCTTCAGAATGTGCCAATAACAATTGTGATTTTAGGTCAATATATTATCCTGGTCGGAATTATTATGTTTGTTTTATGGATAGTAGGTCATTTTCAGACGCTGGCATCTACTGCATATAGGGATTTGTTCTTCTCCTTTACCATACCTTATCTGATTGGAGCGATCATATATTACGTTACTATTTTTTTTCAAACTAGAAGAGCAAATAAGATATTAGATGAAATCAAAAAAGAAGGAGAAAAGAGAGATGACCATGAAAAAGGAAGAAGCTAGAGGCTGGGATTATCTTAATTTATCATTGTTTGCGTTTGCAGGACTTGGAATAGAAGTGGTATACGCAAATTTACTAGAGCCTGTAATATACGGAGGGCCAATGAGTGAATGGAGTGTAGCGCAGTCAATTATTCACTGGATACTGACCTGTATTACCTGGGGACTCATTACGTTTTTCCTTGTAAAATATGCAGATTCGAAATATGATTTCAACCTATTTAAGGATAAAGGGAAAATAAAGCTATGGCAGTGGATTACAACAATTATCTGTATAGTACTCGAACTAATCAGCACTTATATTGACTGGAATGGTTTTAAGGTGATTCGTGAATATCAAAGCAATGGAATGCCAAAATTCGTATTCCAGTACATCTATTATGTGTTTGAGACCGGCTTATTCTTACTAATTATTGTATTCGGGCAGAAGGCATGTGAAAAGTGGTTTAAGAAAGAGACAATACCTTATGGCGGAATTGCTGTAGCCCTAACCTGGGGATTGGCACATTGGATGACTAAGGGAATTCTTATGACAGGCCTGTTTACAGCCGTATGTGGCTTTGGATTTGGAGTAGTTTACCTTCTCTTAAATAGAAATATAAAATTGACGTTTTTGGTGTTGTGCATTATGTTTATATTTTAATGAGGGTTTAAATACATAGGATCAGCTGGGAGTGGAACAAAAGTTAGCTAGGAGTTTTAATAGCTAAGGGAAATATACACTTATTCATTGCAGCAGTATAAATAATACTTCGACACTTGAATCAATCGTATAAATAAATGATATTATTGACTTACCTCGATAATCTAAGTATAATTATACCTAGAAAGTCGAGGTATATTTAATGGAGGTTATGAAATGGAAATTGATAAAGGTCTAATCGGAGGCAGTACAGTATTATTATTACTATCGTTGTTAGAGGAATCCGACTTATACGGCTATGAAATAATTCGAAAGCTAGAACAACGATCAGATAACACATTTAAATTTAAGGAAGGAACCTTGTATCCGGTATTACACAAACTGGAGAATAAGGGCTATGTGAAATCCTATCTATTAAAAGCTGACTCTGGAAAAGAACGAAAATATTATAAGATCACTAATAACGGAAAAAAACAGCTGGCGGAAGAAAAGGAGAAATGGGAACTGTTTTCACTTTCTGTAAATAAGGTGATTGGTGGTGGCATTCATGCTTTCTCCTAACAGTGAAATATTTATAAAAGAAGTTTTGTCCTATGTTAAATTTACCTTTGATAGAAAGGATATCAGGAAAGAGTTTGAAGCTCACATATCGGACAAAATAGAATATTATACGGATATGGGGTACGAGCTGGAAGAAGCGGAGCAGCGCTCTATTCAGGATATGGGGGATACGAAAGAGATTGGTACGGAGCTAAATAAGCAGCATAATCCAGTCCTGGGCTGGCTATGGAGAATAACTAATGCGATAGCCATATTACTTTTTATGCTATTTTGCTATATCATCTTTGTTTCTCTGGGATTATTTTTTTCGAGTGATTTATTAGAGACAGTTAAAAACTCTGAGATTGTATACCAAAGAGATATAGATAAGCGAATTATGATTGATGATGTTGAAATACGATTGACTAATGTTATGTTGGAAGAAAACGGAGATCTGAATATATTTTATAGATACTATACTTTTAACCGGTGGGGAAATGGAGGATCATTTGGATATTTGGGAACTATCACTGATGATCAGGGAAATAACTATACGTCTTTATCAGGTGCATCTCATGAAGGTATTATAACAGAGGGAGTCTGGACAATTACGGATTTTTCGAAAGATGCAAATACTGTAATATTAACCTATGACAGGTACAACAGAAAATATCAGTTGGAAATTCCAATAGAAGTAGGTGGTGCATATGAGTAGAAGTAAAAAGCTAATTCGTAATATTTTTATTATAATCCTATTATCCCTATTTCTAATAGCATGGCTAGGTCTTTCTTTTACACCATTATCAGTTTATAAAAAAGTTGAAAGAGGTAATCATTTCGGACCATCACAAATAGTTCATATTGAGGATTATAAGAACAATAAATTTATATTGGGAAGATATGATAGATGGGTTTCTTGTAGTAATGTTAGAAGAGCGTTACTCTTCTTTTGGGCTGCAGAAAGTGTACCTATTACGATTGAAAATGATAACAATAAAGCTCTTTGTTATACCTGGTCAAATTATAATCCAATGTTTAAAGTTCATGGTGTTATTAATGATGAAAAAATAAAGAAAGTTGAAGTCACTCTTTCAAACGGTGATATTATTTCGCAAACGGAGTTTTATGATGATTTGTTTTTATTAATCTATGATACGAAGATCAAGGGAGACATTTATTTTGATTCGATAAGAGCATATGATGGTGAGAGTAATATAGTGTTTGAGAGTGAATATTAATTCGAGACATTCCAAAAAAATATTTGTCCCTTGGGAGTTTTTTTGTTAAGTAATTATCCTTTATTTTCAACTCACTACATAGATTTTATAAAGAATTTATTTGGGTGGAAATTGTTTGAAGCTTGTGGTGATTGATAAGGTTCTTTTGAGTTTTACTGTATTATTCGTGTTCATAATCGGATACCTGTTAATTCAGAGTAGCAAGGAAAGTGAAAGTACAAAATTGGTCATGGGAGGTATCCTTAATACTCAGCTGGCTGATGAGGAGGAGAAGAAATTAGTCAGCAAATCCGAGGATGTTGAAACATATTTTAGACCTTCGGATTTACCGGTATTAAATAATAGGCAGCTAAACTCTGAATTAAGAAATCTTTATCTGGAAGATCCAAAAAAATTATCTGAAATTGATCTGCCGAAGGAATTAATGACATCGCTGGAAGAAACAATCATAAATTATTTCAGTGTCTTAAGAGATGCTGCAAATGTGGAGGAGGGCAAGGATGCAGGGTGTGGGACGCTTGGAGAAAGCACAACACCGTATCCAATCGCCTATAAATTTCTATCCTCCGAATACCAGAAAGAGTTACCCTACAAGAACTACCTGAATTCCTTTAAAAATATACTGCATACTAGTTTAATCAAATATAAGGAAGTGCCAGTGTACGATAATCCTAATGGTATCCTACGCTATTTTGTAGAGCTTGAAACAATCGGTGGATCTGAGGGACATGGAGCTAATTTTACGTACTACTATGGATTTGTTGATTTAGTAAAGGAAAACAACCAGTATAGAATATCTAATCTGGACTTTACGGCAGAAGATTATCTTTGTGCACCTTTTCATGGATGGTCATATGATGCAGAGAGCTCGGTGCAGATTCGGTATGGAGGCTGGTGTGAATTAATAAAGGAGCGATATCCAACAGTACAGGATGGCTATGTAAAGCATATATATTTCTCAGGGACAGATGGCAAAGATTATATGATTGAATTCTTTCAATTAACCAATGATACGGATATTGAAATAGCGCAATACAGGAGGAATACCGCTGGTGATTGGGAAAGGATTAAACTTAATCCAGAGGAGTGCTTAGAAAAAAATAAGAAGCATCAGCAATAAAGAAAAATCTCGGGGCACTGGCAGTCTGAAAATTGCTAGTGTCCCAACCAATTTTTGAGGCTATGCTAAAAGCATGATTCTAAAATAATTTATCAGAGTATAGCTTTAGTGAATAGTTTTTTCAACAATAAGTTAAGATGAATTTTGAAACTATATGCATTTAAAAAATGAAAACTTGCATATGTCATTGATTATTTACGGAAGTATGGATATGATGATAGGTACAAACCGTTTCTTTAAGAGAAATAATACGAAATGGATGAAACTCTACGGAGCGTTTATTGAATGTTTACACAGAATCATTTATGATATATGGATGGAGGAAAGATCAGTGGATTCGAATAAAATGGGGATGTTATTATCACGTCTTCGAAAAGAGAAAGGCTTGACTCAAAATCAGCTTGCCAAACAGATGAATATTAGCGATAAGACCATATCCAAATGGGAAAGAGGAATGGGCTACCCGGATATCTCTTTTCTGGAGGTGCTATCCCAAATATTTCATGTGGATATTGACAATATTTTATCCGGAGAGTTGGAGTCTAATTCTACTCAATCAGGAAATTTAAAGAAGGTGAAATTCTTCGCCTGCCCCCATTGTGGAAATATTATCTATAATACCGGCAATGCAGATATTTCCTGTTGCGGTCGTAAACTGTCTGAATTGACGGCAAAGCCTACGGATAAACTGCACATGGCAACGATAGAAGATGCCGGTGACGAATACTACATTACGTTTCATCATGAGATGAGCAAAAACCATTTTATCTCCTTTGTTGCTTATGCGACCTATGATAAAATCCTTTTTCTAAAGCTTTATCCGGAACAGGAGGCGGCAGTGCGGCTGCCAAAGCTCCTCGGAGGAAGAAAATCGAAACCTGGCGGTAATCTGTACTGCTATTGCAGTCAGCATGGATTATGGCTGTTATAAAAAAGAAACAAGAGGTGTTATTGATGGAAGGATATACAAAAAAATTCCTGTCCAGAGCCGGGTATGCGTTCGGATTGGGAAGCCCACGGTGCAGCCTCCTTCTCATTTACCGTACTGGAAGAAATAACAAAAAAAGAAACCCAGACAGACCGCGAATTTAACGAGGATTTAAAGCTTTTACTTGAGATGTGGAATGAAAAATCTCAAAATGAGAATTAAAAAATAATATTAGTTTTTGTAATTAAATGATTTTAAGGCTGTTGTATCATTCGGGAGGAACCGATGAAACAACAGCCTTAATCTATAATAAGTAAATCGAATTACTATTCACTATTTTTATCTTCGGTCAAATATCATTATTCAGAGCGACAAAAGCCCTCATTACACTGACGCAGTGAATCTGGGTGCATCTATATCCATATGGGCGCAGACCGGGCCTCCTGTGATTGCCTGCACCTGGCAATCATGGGCATGTTTACAGAAGCAAGCTTCTGCGGCAAGCCCAGGTGGATATAGATGCACCCAGATTCACCTCACAACCTAAATCTCGCATAATTATTTTATAAATTATTTTTTTGAAGCTCATCAAATAACTCTTGATAAACCTGATCAATCAAAGCGTCATCCAGAGCTTTATCCAAAAAATATTCTATCGCTTGCTTAGCCTGAGCTACAAGCATCTCAAGCCCGGTTACTGCCTTGATTCCCATAGCTTCAGCTTGAATAGCAATTTTTGTCTTTAAAGGATTAAAAATCACATCCACCACCGCTTCACATTTTGTAAAAGCCGTCAGATCCAGAGGAGATCCCTCAAGGTTTGGATACATTCCTAGTGGAGTGGTATTTACTATAATTGCGGCATCAGTGTGCTCCGCATAACAGGCTTCATAAGAAATCCTATTAACACTGTCCGGCATTTCAGAAATAGTATCCCGACTGTTGTTAATTGAAGAATCCGAACTACCATCATCAGAACCTCGACGGCTAACAACAAAGATTTCACCAGCATCCAGATGCTTTAACACCGCTTGAACAGTCTGAGAGGTTCCTCCGTTTCCCAGAACCAGACATTTCTTGCCCTTAATCTGGATATTATTATGAAGCAGCATATATTTAAAACCATAAAAGTCTGTATTATATCCAACATAATGGCCATTTCTATTTACAATTGTGTTAACAGCACCAATCTCCATTGCCAATGGATCAAGTTCATCCAGATATGGAATAACCTCCTGCTTATAAGGAATGGTAACATTGATAGCTGTAAACTCCTTCTTCTCCATAAAGGTGCCAAACTCATCCTTTGATAGAGGAATTAAATCATAAGTATAATCCGCCAGCTTTTCATGAATTACCTTGGAATAGCTGTGTCCTAATTTTTCTCCAATCAATCCGTATCTCATAGTAATCTCCAATCTATTGTTACTGCTTCTGTTATGAATTAGTTGACAAAGATGCCAATAAGGCTAAATAAAAAGATGAGGAACAGCACCACGTTTATTTATATACATAACAGAATAATAATTCAAGTGTCAAATCTCCCAGTAAACTTCGGCGATGAATTTGAGCGCATATATGTTCAGATGGCGCAGACCGGCATCCTGTGATTGCCTGCATTTGGCAAGCACAGGATGGTAAGGCCAGATGAATATATATGCACTCAAATTCATCTCATTACCTAAACTAGCTTTATACTTCTTGAATCATAATATATCTCATTTATTTTTGCAATTCATTTCTTTTGCAGGTCATATTTTCCTACCCAGGGAATATATTGTTCTAACAGAGATTGGATAAGCTACCTGAAAAATATGGAGAGCTTTCAGATGGGAGGTGTTTATGAACACGAAAGAAGAGCTGTTAAAAATATTATCTTTAAAACTTCGTAACATACTTGGAAAACTCATTCTGGATTTTGAACTGCTTCAGGAAATCAGACTTCGTATGAATGCTCCGCTTTTGATTGTATATGCGAATAAAGAATGCTTTGTGACAGAAGACGCAACAATTGTAGACAACCCTAAGAAAGCAGCCATCATAAGTAAAAATGAGATTCGAGAAACAATGGAGTATATAAGTAATTACTCTCTCTATGCCTTTGAGGATGAGATTCGTCAAGGGTTTATCACCATTAACGGAGGCCATAGAATTGGACTTGCAGGGAAGGTAATTATGGATGAGGATTCCGTCAAGGGAATGAAACATATCTCCTTTATCAACATACGTCTGGCGCACCAGGTAAAGGGATGTGCAGACCCGGTAATTCCTTACCTGATCGATAAGCAGGTAAATGGGATATACCATACCTTGATCATATCTCCTCCAAGATGCGGAAAAACAACACTGCTCAGGGATATTATACGTCAGCTTTCCGATGGCAGCAGATATCTTGAGGGAATGAGCGTGGGTGTTGTGGATGAACGCTCTGAAATCGGAGCCTGCTATATGGGAACTCCTCAAAATGAATTAGGTATCCGAACCGATATTCTGGATTGCTGCCCAAAGGCAAAGGGAATGCTGATGCTCATCAGGTCAATGTCACCCCGTGTCATTGCAGTAGATGAATTAGGTTCTAAAGAAGAGCTGGATGCCATAGATTATGTTATTGGGTGCGGCTGTAAACTGATCGCAACAGTTCACGGCAGCTCCATCGAAGATATTCAGAACAAACCCACCCTGGGAGAATTAGTGAAAAAGCGTTTATTTGATCGCTATATTATACTAAGTAACCTGAAGGGAATTGGACATTTGGATGAAATTTATGATGCGGATGGTAAAAGGTTATATGCAGGGAAGGAGGACAATCCCTTATGAACATTATGAAAATCATCGGGTGCATCTTGGTGATAGGATCATCAAGTGCGGTAGGATTTTATTTCAGCGGGGAATTAAAAAGCAGAATTGAAGACTTAAAGGAAATGCGTAAACTGATTGGCTTACTCAGAGGAGATATCAGGTATGCAAATACCCCGTTACCGGAAGCTATTTATGCCATAACCAGACGGCATAGCAGTAGATTTGATATGTTTTTTCGTTATGTAAGCAAGCAATTAAGTGAATTATCGGGAGAAACCTTCTCGGCAATCTGGAGGAAGGCAGTAGAGCTTGAATTACTAAACTCGGCATTGACAAAGAAGGACAAGTCAAACTTAATTCAATTGGGAGAAAATCTTGGTTATCTTGACAAGGAAATGCAATTGAACACGATTGACCTATATCTGTCACAGATAGAGGATGAAATAACAGATTTATCAAAAAGTGCAAAAGAAAGAGGTTATCTTTATAATACCTTAGGTATCATGGCGGGGGTGTTTATTACAATCGTCATGGCTTAGTACACTTGCATAAGCGATGGAGGGAATTTATGGACATCTATTTTATATTACGGATAGCATTGGTTGGTATCATGGTCTCGATATTAAACCAGATTTTAAAGCAATCGGGGAGGGATGATTTAGCTTTTATGACCAGTCTGGCAGGTCTGGTTCTGGTACTACTATGGTTATTACCTCATATCTCGGACTTGTTTACGACAATTCAGCAATTATTTAATATTGTTTAAGGATACATACTGCAGCACCGGTTTCACGAAGGGAACAGAAGGAGTACTTAAAAAGTACTTCATTCATGACCAAAAAGTGGACGTGCTTGAACTTATGTATTGGAATGGAGCTTAACATGATAAAAATAGCTGTACTTGGTATATTAACTGTCGTTATTGCTATTATTTTCAAAAAAGGGAAAGACGAGTATTCGCTCTATATCAGTATTGCTGCCTGCATTTTAATTCTGCTTTGGGGACTTGGGAAAATGCAGATCATCATGGACGCAATTAATCAGCTTCAGGGTTATATTAAACTGAATCGGGCTTATACAGGAATTCTAGTGAAAATTATTGGGATTACATATATTACTGAGATAGCATCCTCTCTTTGCAAGGATTCTGGCTACAATGCCATAGGAGAGCAGATTGAATTAGTGGGTAAATTAAGTATTTTAGCAATCAGTATGCCAATTATGCTAGCCATATTAGATACAATTAACAGCTTTTTGGAGGTTTGATGCTGATGCGTATACAACATAATAAATCAGTGTGGAAAAAGTATCGGTTTAAGCTGTTTGTTATAGTACTGTTTCTTGTATTAATTTCTCTGAATGCAAAGACGGTTAAGGCAGCCTCAGGACTCTCCGATGATTTGGATTATAGTGAAATTCAGTCAGTCATTGATGATGTGCTTGGTGTAGGCAATGATTTCGACTTTAATGATTATGTCGTAAAGCTGCTAAGTGGGGAGGAAGCATTTTCATTTTCCTCCATTGCTTCAGAGCTATTTAATTCTGTTAAGGCTGAAATAAAAGCAAACTTAGATACCTTTGCCAGTCTGATTACTATTTCATTGATTGCGGCCTTGTTAACAAACTTTTCCAGTGCCTTTAAGAACAATCAGGTTGCAGAAACAGGATTTTACGTCACTTATCTGCTTTTGTTTGGATTATTAATCAGCTCCTTTATTATCGCTTCCCGGGTGGCAGCAGAAACCATTGGAGCTATCCTGGACTTTATGAAAGCACTCATACCAACATATCTGATGACAGTGGCCTTTACTTCAGGCGCAACAACTTCGGTGATATACTATGAAGCAGCTTTGGGATTGATTACGCTGGTTAATTTTATTTTAATCAGACTGGTTATTCCATTAATTGACTTCTATCTAGTTATTATGCTGGCGAACAATTTATCCAAGGAGGACATGCTGTCCAGATTAGCAGATTTGTTTTCACTTGCAATTAACTGGTTGTTAAAGAGCTTATTAGCAATAGTCATCGGGTTTAGTGCCATTAAAGGTCTCATTGTTCCGGTGGTAGATCAGGTAAAGCGTTCCGCCTTTTATAAGGCCTCCGAAGCTATTCCGGGAATCGGAGACGCTGTTGGCAGTGTGACAGAAACCATTCTGGGAGCAGGGGTTATCTTAAAAAACTCAATCGGGGTAACGGGCTTAGTGGTGATTATAATCATAACTGCGGTACCTTTTTTAAAGCTTGCCGTCATTACTGTAATCTATAAGGCCGGAAGTGCAGCCCTACAGCCGATTTCAGATAAGAGATTCATTGAGTGCATCAGTGCAACTGCGAAATCAACGGCATACCTATTACGAACGGTATTTGTTGGAGCTGTATTATTTATGCTGGCAATTACGATTGTAGCTGTTACGACCGGCGGTGTGAAGTGATAGCATGCAATTGCATACGATATAAAAAGAAAGGAAAAGCCTACTATCTCTTGGACGGACAAGAGGTGCTTTTATGGGATAGCTATGGAGGAACTGTACTCTTGGATTCGTAACATTGTCGTTTATATGATTATGAATACTATTGTTATGAATCTGCTTGGGAACAAGAGCTATAAAAAATATATCAGTATTGTCTCAGGCATGATCCTGGTTCTTATCGTAATAACACCAATTCTTAAATTAGTGAAGCTGGATCAGAGCTTGGACTATTTTTTTAACTCAAATAATTTTGTAGTCGATACTTCAGAATTTCGAAGTGAACTTGAAGGAGTGGAGAAGGAACAACAGGAAGCTGTTTTCGCTGAATTTGAGACCGAGATAAAGGAGCAAATAAAAGAACTGCTTCAGAAGAAAAATGTTTCTGTAGATTCGGTTGATATAAGATTTAATACAGACAGTGAAAGTGAGATGTTCGGAAGTGTTGAAGCGATGAAAATTCATGCAGTTGTTGATGAGAGTCAGGATTCCTCAGATGAAAACGAGCTGAAAATAGATGATATAAGAATTGCGCAAATTACTATTGGAGAGGAAGAAGAAGCCCCGGAAAAGCATGTGCCTTCTCCCTTGGAAATAACAATAAAAAAAGAACTTGCGGACTTCTATAATATAGAACAAGGTAATATAAATATAAGTATACAGGGAGGATAAGTTGGTATGGAAATAAAAGATAAAAGTGGGGAGAAATTCAAACTTTCCCTAAAGAAGATTGGGGTACCCCGACTAATCATGCTGGCTATGGCAGGAATTCTTGTCATCTTATTATCTGTTCCCGGAATATTTAGCTCGGTAGACTCCACGGAGGATGCACCTAAGGATAATGAGTCAAAGGTTGTGCAAAAAGATAGTAATACGACAAGCTATGATTCGAATACTTATATAACAGAAATGGAAAATAAGCTGGAGAATGTCCTTAGTAAGGTATCCGGTATAGGCGATGTAGAGGTTATGATTACTTTGAAAGCCTCGCCCGAGCAAGTTGCCTTAAAGGATAAACCATCTACACAGGAAAGCGTGAACGAAGTTGACGGGGAGGGTGGAAGCAGAACAAATAATAATATAACACGGGAAGATAGTACCGTTCTGGTTACGAACGAGAATGGGAATTCGCAGCCCTACATAATACAGGAACTGGAACCGGAGGTAGAAGGCGTCCTAGTGATTGCCGGGGGCGGAGATAACGCAAAAATTAAATTGGACGTTATAGAAGCCGCGCAGGTATTATTTGATATACCGGCGCATAAAGTTAAAGTAATGAAGATGAATGAAGCGAATAAATAATCAGGAGGCGTAAAATGAAGAATATATTCAAAAAGAACCATGTCATAATAACAGCGTTAGCAATTATGATAGTAATTGCGGGTTATCTAAGTTTTACCAACAGAGATGCCGCAACGAATGAGGATTCTATGCTAACAGTAAATCCGGGTTCGGAAAATTATGATGAATACACAGAAGTAGACGGGGTTAATGTCGCAACCAATACAGAGGTTTCCCCTACCGATGCAGCAACAGATACAACCTTAGATGATGAAACCACAGTAGATGATGAAACAGTAACCGATGATGACGATGCGGACGATACAACCGTAGACGATACCGATGAAGATGCAACCGATGAAGATGCGGAAGCTACCGATGACGATGATGACGGTGAGTTAGGTGATATCTCTGATGCGGATATCTTAGCTTCCTCTCATGATGTAGCTGACAATGGAGAACTGGATCTTGAGGACGGAACTCCTGGAGAAGCAGTGCTTGCAAATGCATCCATCGAATCAGGTTATTTTATCTCTTCAAAGATTACACGTGAGCAATCTCGTGCACAAAGTAAAGCAGATTTGATGGCTATCATCGAAAGTGATGATGCTTCGGATAAGTTGAAAGAGAAAGCTGAAAACCAAATGATCCAGCTTACGGAAAACAAAGAAAAAGAAAACGCAACTGAAATCTTATTAGGTGCAAAAGGTTTTGAGGATTCCGTAGTTTATATCGTAGATGGAAGTGCATATGTCGTTGTTAATGCAGCAACCCTTACAGATCAGCAGCTTGCAATTATTGAGAATGTAGTAACAGAAAATACAAAAATCTCAGTAGCTGATATCAGGATTAATACTGTAGTAGCATCAGAATAAGTGTTATAAAAATAAGAATTTGGTATAATATCAATACATATTATATTTGTATTTGCAAAAGTTGCGTAATTTGGTATAATGCTATATAATGTAAGTATCAGTTAGGGTGGATATACCGGATACGATAGGAACTTAGGAGGTAATCAAATTGAATAAGGAACCGGAAAACAGAAACACATATAAAATACATGAGAATGGTAAAGTTGGCGAAGTTCAGATTGCGGATGAAGTAGTAGCATCCATAGCAACTTTGGCAGCAACCGAAGTAAAAGGTGTATCTGCAATATCAGGTAACACGACCAATGAACTTACCGGAAAGCCGGGTAGAAAAAACTTAACTAAAGGAGTTAAAGTTCTTGTAAGTCCGGATGCGGTTTCCGTTGATATGGCACTTACCCTGGATTATGGGTATGGTATTCCAGAAACTGCAACACAAGTGCAAGAAAAGGTGAAGTTGGCGATAGAGAATATGACCGGTCTTCAGGTCAAGGAGGTTAATATCCGAATCGCAGGAGTTAACATCGTAAAAGAAGCGTAGATTATTTATAGCAAGGGCCTTTTGCAAGATTTCACTTTCCATTTCATGAGAGCGAAGCTTTCAGGAAATAATCGGTTAAGAATCTGTAAAAGTCCCTTGTTTATTCGTGTGTAGGAGGATTGTACGTGACAAGAAGAGAGTTAAGAGAACACGTATTCCTTATGTTATTCCGTAAGGATTTTCATGAGGCCAGTGAATTAGGTGAACAGGTAGAATTGTATATTTCAGAGTTGGACAAGCCGTCGGTTGAGGAATATGCCTATCTGACAGCACGTTTTAATGCAATTGTAGAAAATTTAGAAGGGATAGATGCTATCCTATCCGAGGCATCCAGTGGTTGGAAGTTAAACCGTATGGGAAAGGTAGATTTGACAATTCTTCGGCTTGCGGTATTTGAGATGCGTTTTGACGAGGATATTCCGGTAAAAGTAGCAATCAACGAAGCAGTTGAATTATCAAAGAAATTCGGTGGGGATGAGTCTCCTGGCTTTATCAACGGAGTGCTTGCAAAGTTAGCATAACCCGGGAGGGAATATGGGACAGGCTTATTCAGTAACAGAAATCAATTTATATATTAAGAATTTATTTATGCGCGATCGGATGCTGAACAATGTATATATCAAAGGTGAAGTATCCAATTGCAAATATCATACCTCTGGGCATATCTATTTTACACTTAAAGATGCTCAGGGGCAATTGGCATGTGTTATGTTCGCAGGTCAAAGAAGAGGTTTGAAATTTCGGTTAGAAGAAGGACAGAGTGTCATTGCCTTAGGCAGTATTAATGTCTATGAGAGGGATGGCAAATATCAATTATATGCGAATGAAATTGTTCTGGACGGACAAGGAATACTTTACGAGAAATATGAGAGGCTGAAGAAGAGTCTAGAAGCAGAGGGTTTGTTTGATCCTGCTCACAAGAAACCAATTCCTATGGTTCCAAAGCGCGTAGGTATCGTAACGGCTTCTACCGGTGCTGCTATCCAGGATATTATTAATATAGCAAAGAGAAGAAATCCCTATGTTCAGTTAATTCTATATCCGGCACAGGTGCAGGGAGAAGGAGCAGCCGGGAGTGTCGTAAAGGGCATTAAGGCACTGGATAAATTAGGTGTGGATACAATCATCGTCGGAAGAGGCGGTGGTTCGATTGAAGATTTATGGGCATTTAACGAAGAGATTGTTGCAAGGGCTATTTTTAATTGTAATACGCCGATTATCTCAGCGGTGGGACATGAGACGGATGTTACCATTGCAGATTTTGTATCTGATTTACGGGCACCAACTCCCTCGGCGGCGGCAGAACTGGCGGTAAATGATTACCTAGCCTTCCAGGCTATGCTTCGGGAGAATCGAAGAAAGCTTACCAGGGAGCTACAACAAAAGCTTTCTATTTATCAAAATAGATGCAAGGAATATAAGCTGCGGCTCTTTTACGCAAGTCCTGCGTACCAGATCAAGCAAAAACGTCAGCATTTAATTGAGCTAGAGCAGAAGCTTCAGCAAAGAATGAATCAGAAATTACGAGAAAGACGGCATCGTCTGGAATTATATATAGCAAGGTTAAATGGATTGTCACCGCTAACGAAACTCAGTAAGGGTTACGCTCTTGTTGTGGGAGAGGATAATAAGCCGGTACAAAGCATTGAAAATATTAATAAGAATGAGTTACTTACGGTATCCTTATTAGATGGTGATATCAAAGCCAGAGTGGAGGAACGCCATCCGAAGCGTCGGGAAGGATAGTACCTGGCAGTAAGTATTACAAGGCTAGCATTACATAGAGGAATTCTCTGGTATAACTCTTAAACAGCAAAATTGAATAAGAGCTATTCAGAGATTTAGCAAAGCTGTTGGTTCTTAGATGAAACGGGTTATATACAAGAAAGGCAAGGTAATGACTATGAAATTAGAAGAATCATTTGATAAATTAAATAAGATCATGGAAGAACTTGAAAAGCCGGAGATAAGTCTTGAGGATTCCTTTACCTTGTATCAGGAAGGAATGAAGCTGTTAAAGGCATGTAACGATTCAATTGATAAGGTTGAGAAGGATTTGATAATATTAAGTGAAAGTGGAGAAGCCAATGAACTTTGATCAGCAAATCAAGCAAAAAACCATGGCAATTGAGGAAATATTAAATAAGTATATCCCTCAGGAGGAAGGCTATCAAAAGACCATTATGTCTGCTATGAATTATAGCTTACTTGCCGGAGGGAAACGCCTTAGACCAATGCTCATGTCTGAAACCTACACTTTATTCGGTGGTCAGAATCAGGAAATACTTGAGCCCTTCATGGTAGCAATTGAGATGATTCATACCTATTCCCTGGTGCATGATGATCTTCCGGCAATGGATAACGACGAATTCCGGAGAGGAAGAAAGACCACTCATGTGGTATATGGAGAAGCAATGGGCATTTTAGCTGGGGATGGGCTTCTTAATTTTGCCTTTGAAACAGCGTCGAAAGCCTTTGAATTAATTCCGTATCAAGAGGTTATGAAGCAAATATCTTTATATCAGCAGGTGGCAAAGGCGATACAGGTGCTTGGGAAAAAGGCTGGTATTTACGGAATGATCGGTGGTCAGGTGATTGATATGGAAGGCTGTGAGGCAGAGATAAGCCGGGAGCGACTGGATCACATGTATCAGCTAAAAACAGGTGCACTGGTTGAGGCCTCTATGATGATAGGTGCTATTTTAGCCGGAGCAACAGAGGATGAAATAGGGAAAGTGGAACAGATTGCAGGAGATATCGGTCTTGCCTTTCAAATAATGAATTTTTATTAAATTTGATTATGATGCTGGTGAATCGTAAATATTGATTAGAAATAGAAAGCTATAGTTATAGCATGACTCATGAAGGTGAGGTGGATTTTTTGCCCAAATTTCTAGATGAAATAAGCGAAGCGAATGATATAAAAAAAATAAAGACTCAGGATTATGATAAATTGGCAGAAGAAATCCGTGGATTTTTAATACAGAACATCAGCAAGACAGGTGGCCATCTTGCTTCGAATCTTGGTGTGGTGGAGCTTACCATGGCACTTCATAAGTTTCTGGATTTTCCACAGGATAAACTGGTATGGGATGTAGGTCATCAGGCATATACTCATAAGCTTTTGACCGGCAGAAAGGATTTATTTCCTTCGCTGCGCCAATTAGACGGCTTGAGCGGATTCCCTAAGATGGAAGAGAGCTGCTGTGATTCCTTTGATACGGGACATAGTTCCACAGCCATTTCTGCAGCCCTAGGTTTAGTGAAAGCGAGAGATTTAAGCCAAGGAAACGACAGAATCGTTGCAGTACTGGGAGATGGAGCTCTTACGGGAGGAATGGCCTTTGAAGCCATTAATAATGCCGGGAGATTAAAAACTAATTTTATCATCGTACTCAATGATAATAATATGTCCATTTCAGAAAACGTAGGCGGATTAGCAAACTATCTGGCAAAGCTTAGGACAAGTAACCGCTATACAGGATTTAAAGAGAATATGGAAAATGCCTTGAATAATGTGCCAGGCGGCAAAGGTGTGATCGATATGTTGAAACGCTCCAAGGATGCGGTGAAATATTTTATGATCCCCAGCATGTTCTTTGAAGATATGGGACTTACTTATATAGGGCCAATTGATGGTCATAACGTACCTCAAATGATAGAAGCCTTTGAAACAGCTGCGAGATCAAAAAAAGCTGTGGTAGTACATGTACTCACCAAAAAAGGCAAAGGATATCAATTAGCAGAACGATATCCAGCCAGATACCATGGAGTTGATCCCTTTGATATCTCCAGCGGGCAGCCTGCCCGCAAGGAAAAAGATAATTCCTATACAAAGGCGTTCTCGGATGCAATGGTTGATCTGGCAGCAAAGGATGAAAAGGTATTAGCAATTACAGCTGCTATGCCTTACGGAACCGGCCTGAATGACTTTAAGAAGAAATTTCCCGAGCGTTTCTTTGATGTGGGAATAGCAGAACAGCATGCAGTGACATTTGCAGCGGGCTTGGCAATGGGAGGTTATAAGCCGGTAGTAGCTATTTATTCTACCTTCTTACAAAGAGCCTATGATCAGATTATACATGATGTCTGTATTAACAATCTTCCGGTGGTATTTGCAATAGACCGAGCAGGAATTACAGGAAGGGACGGCAAGACACACCAGGGTACCTTTGATTTATCCTTCCTTTCACATATCCCGAATTTAACGGTTCTGGCACCGAAGAACAAGTATGAGTTGGAAGACATGCTAAGCTATGCAATCGAGCTGAAGAGTCCCGTGGCGATCAGATATCCCAAAGGCGATGCATATCAGGAACTGGAGGAATACCGGGCGCCATTAGAATTTGGAAAGAGTGAACTGCTCTATGAAGGAGCAGAAATTGCCCTACTGGCAGTCGGAAGCATGGTTAAGGTTGGTAAGGAAGTGGCAGAGGCATTTTTAAAAGAAGGCAAAAGAGTAACCTTTGTAAATGTTCGCTTTATCTCTCCGATTGATAGGGATATTCTAGATAAGCTATCAAGTAACCATAGCTTAATTGTTACCTTGGAAGAAAATGTACGTAATGGCGGCTATGGACAAAAGGTAGCTGATTATTTATTCGAAGCTCGTAAGCAGGATATCAGACTGGTGAATATCTCAGTACCGGATGTCTATATCGAGCATGGAAGCGTCGGTGAGCTTCATAAAAAGATTGGATTAGATGCGATAAGCATTTTAAGTAGGATTAAAGCGGAGCTATAGAATAAAGCTTCTTATGGTTGAGATGGAGAAAAAATTCTCCAATAAGGAGAGTGAAAATTCTTCCTCAAAGGAGTAAAACCCTCTATTAAAGGAGTAAAAATCCTCCATTAAAGGAGTATTAGAATGAAAGAACGACTGGATATTTTATTAGTAAATAGAAATCTTGCAGAGTCACGGGAGAAAGCAAAGGCAATCATAATGTCCGGTAATGTATTCGTGGATGGACAACGTGAGGATAAAGCAGGAAGTACCTTTGCTGAAGCGGTAAACATAGAAGTGAAAGGGAATCCTTTAAAATATGTCAGCCGCGGTGGCTTAAAGCTAGAGAAGGCAATCGCAGCATATGGCATTCAGCTAGAAGGAAAGCTCTGCATGGATGTGGGTTCCTCCACAGGAGGCTTCACGGACTGTATGCTCCAAAATGGTGCCATTAAGGTATATTCGGTTGATGTAGGAACAAATCAGCTGGCTTGGAAGCTTCGCCAGGATGAACGTGTTGTATCCATGGAAAAAACCAATATCCGTTACCTGACTACGGAGCAGATTGGAGAGGAAGTGTCTTTTGCTTCCATTGATGTTTCCTTTATTTCTTTAACCAAGGTCTTACAACCAGTGCGTGACTTACTGGCGCCGGAAGGTGAAGTGGTAGCACTGATAAAACCCCAATTTGAAGCCGGCAGGGAAAAGGTCGGCAAGAAGGGAGTTGTTCGTGATCAGAAGGTTCATGTAGAGGTAATTGAAAGGGTATGTGAATATGCCGCTTCCATCGGATTTGAATGTCTTGAACTGAACTTTTCACCGATCAAGGGACCGGAAGGAAATATTGAATATTTATTATATCTTCGGAAGAAAATATACAATAACGAGCAAGATATTAATCTGGAAGGAATGTCAATTACAGCTTCTCGTGTATTGAATACGGTAGAAGAAGCGCATGGTATACTGGCAGAAGCATAGGGCTTTATCACAATAAGCAAAGTTTGCTGCATCGTGTTTGGACTATTTTAAAATAGAATAGGCAAGATACGTATAAATATGCTGAATATTTATGGGAAATATAGAAATAATATGGCTCTTTGCTTGAAATTAATGGAATTCTATGTTAGACTTTCTTGTATATCTATGTTAGCTGTAGATGAGGAGAGTAGCAATCAGAATGGACAGATTTTTAATTATTACAAATAAAGAGAAGGATATTGATTTTCTTGTTACGAAAAAGATTGTTGCTTACATTGAAAAAGCAGGTAAAGCCGCAACTCTTTCTAGTGTGACCTCCGTAAAGGAGGCAAGTGAAGCTGTTATTATACCGGACGCCATTGATTGTGCCATTGTACTTGGTGGGGATGGAACCATCATTCAAGCGGCTAATGATTTAATGACTTATGATATCCCAATTCTTGGAGTAAACTTAGGTACTCTAGGTTTCTTGGCTGAAATTGAAGAGCAGAATGCATTTGAAGCATTGGATCGTCTATTTCAAGATGATTATAGAATAGAGAATAGAATCATGATGGAAGGAGATATCCTTTACAGTGATGAACAGGGGCTGGAGAAGGAGAAACCTGGCTATGCTTTAAATGATGTAGTAATAACCAGAAAAGGATTTTCCAGAATCATAAATCTTGGAATCTATGTAAATGATGAGCTAGTTGACAACTTTCTTGGAGATGGAGTGATTATCTCCACGCCAACAGGTTCGACAGCTTATAATTTATCTGCAGGAGGCCCTATCATTATGCCTCAGGCAAGTGTCATGGTGATAACACCGATTTGCCCGCACTCCCTAAGTCCGAGAAGCGTGGTTGTATCCGCAGAGGATACGATGAAGATAGTTGTTGGAAAAAGCAAAAAAACACAGGAAGCAGAAGCAATTGCGACCTTTGACGGAAAGCTGGTAATTGACCTGGGTACGGATGATTCCGTAATTATCAGAAAAGCAAAATATAACACGAAATTAATCAAGCTTAACCGTACTGGAATTTATGAGATTTTACGGTCTAAGTTAGGTAATAATGGAGATTGATGAAATCATTGAAAAGAAAGGTACTGGGGTAAACCTATGAAGATTAGCAGACAAAGCAAAATTATAGAACTAATTAATAAATATGATATTGAAACTCAGGAAGAATTGGCGGATCGCCTGATGAAGGATGGCTATAATGTTACTCAGGCCACCGTTTCCAGAGATATTAGAGAATTAAAGTTGACAAAGGTTGCTGTGGATGGCGGAAGACAAAAATATATTGTGCTTCAGAAGACAGAGCCGGGCATGAGCGAAAAATACATCCGTATATTAAAAGATGGATTTATATCCATGGATATGGCTCAGAATATTATGGTAGTGAAGACGGTATCAGGCATGGCAATGGCGGTTGCAGCAGCGCTTGACTCTCTTCAATTTAGCAGTATTGTGGGATGTATCGCTGGTGATGATACAATAATGTGTGCAATCCGTTCCGTAGATGAAACCGTTCAGGTAATGGAGAAGCTCAGTAAATTAATTAATGCAGAATAGTTCGAGATATTTACAGGCAACCATTGAAGGGTAATTGTTGCCTGGGTTACATAAATTCTACTTGCCGAACTGAGCGTTCGGTGATAAAATATTTAAGGCATAAGCCGGAGGCGTGATATCTAGCATGCCTCCGATTATCATTTGTTAAACCGAAGATAGCTCAGACAGACCCTAATATGTCAGAGTTTTTATAACGCAGTATTAGAAAGTTAAGTAAGATAAGGAGAATAGATATGTCAGGACATTCCAAATTTGCGAACATAAAACATAAAAAAGAAAAGAATGATTCAACTAAGGGTAAGATATTTACAAAGCTTGGTCGTGAGATTGCAGTAGCGGTAAAAGAAGGCGGAGCAGATCCCAACTCTAACAGCCGTTTAAAAGATATTATTGCAAAAGCAAAGTCTAACAATATGCCAAACGATACCATTGACCGTAGTATCAAGAAGGCTGCCGGAGATGCAAATGCAGTTAATTATGAGACAGTAACCTATGAGGGCTATGGCCCTAACGGTATTGCAATTATTGTAGAGGCGCTCACGGATAACAAGAATAGAACCGCAGGTAATGTGCGTAATGCCTTTACAAAGGGAAATGGAAATGTCGGAGCGATCGGCTGCGTATCCTATATGTTTGATAGAAAAGGCCAGATTATCATTGATAAAGAAGAATGCGATATGAAGGCTGACGATTTAATGATGTTAGCATTAGAGGCGGGAGCAGAGGATTTTGCAGAGGAAGAGGATAGCTTCGAGGTATTAACAAATCCGGATGATTTCTCAGCAGTTAGAGAAGAGCTTGAAAAGGCAAAGATTCCAATGGCTCAGGCTGACGTGACCATGATTCCTCAGACTTGGACTTCATTATCCAGTGATCAGGATATTAAATCTATGAATCGAATTTTGGATTTACTTGATGAGGATGATGATGTACAAGAGGTTTGGCATAACTGGGATGAGTAAGTTAGGGTAGCAAAAAGCCTCTATTTATCGGTATTTGAAGCGATTTTATCAATGATATACAAAGTGATTTAACAGTGATTTATTGCCCAGTGATGATGTACAAACTGTAAAAACATATACTACTAGAACCTCTGTACACCGTCACTGGCGGAAATGTATGGAGGTTTTTTATGTCTAAATCACTCACAGAGAAATTATCAATCCAAGATGTACTAAAGGTTAGTAAACGATTGTATACACAGGATTTCTCGCTAAGTATAAATATATTCCATATTATATAATAAAAAATACCTTTGGGAATAAGTTAATGGATTATTATGAAGATATCAGTATGCAGTTAAGAAGAGAGCTAGAAGAATTACCACGTGATTACACAAGGCAAATGGCAACTCGAAATTGGGACGTATTAATTGACTTTGTATTAAATTTTAATATAGGCAGATTTCTCATTTTTATGGATAATTACAATAAAAGTATACCTGATAAAATAAGGATAACAAAATTTGGTATTGATGGAC
>JAQZBD010000331.1 GCA_029239235.1 Herbinix sp. | reverse complement strand
AAGCTGGGATTATGAAATTGATATACATCCAGATAGTTTGTCTTTAACAGGGTAAGGGAAGTATTCAATTGCTTCCAGAACTCCTCCACCTGCAAGGTCATCGTTTTTGTCGCAAGAAAAATGTTATTTCGTATTTCACTTAAGGCATAGCCAATCTTTTCTTCACTGTCGGAATAAGATCTGGCTGTATCATAGAATGTTATTCCGTTTTGATATGCTTTTCTTAGTAATTTTGCTGCTTCTTCCTTACTAATTCGTTGAATTGGCAGCGCTCCAAATCCATTCTTATTCACCGTTATCCCTGTTGTTCCTAATATTACTTGATCCATCGTTATTCACTCATTTCATATAATAGTATTCGTTCCAATTATTCCAATTATCTTCTAATGATTCAATTATAACATTATTAATATCTGATTGAAAGATATCCCTACAAACCGGTTGCTTTGCTTTGATCCTATTGTACTTAATTGCATTATACCTCAGGTATCTATTGGATACTAGCGCTTTTGAGAGGATTTACTTCTCTACTTTCTTTCAATTTTACTACAACTCAATTGCTCGGAAAAGTCCTTAGGATTATACAGGTTATATAATCTTATAAAAAAAGTAGTAAGATTTTCACCTTACTACTTTTTCACTCTTTATTTGGACGAAATATTAATTACCACTTTTTACTTGGTCCTCTTTGACCACCACGATTATTGTCTCTATTTCCTCCACCGTTGCCGCTGCTCTTCTGTTGTTTTCTTGCTCTTCTGCAATCAGGGCATCTCTGTGGTTCATTATCGAATCCCTTTTCCTTGTAGAAAGCTTGTTCACTCTCTGTAAATACGAATTCTGCTTTACAATCCTTACATACTAATACTTTGTCTGCCATAACCTCATACCTCCATAATTTTTTAATTTAATTTACATTAGGAAACTATAAACCAAATTTTACGTTCCAATAAATTAAAGAGGTTGGCGTAGGGAAATCAATCATCATTAATATATAGGAATACCTAGATTATATCACTCCGAATTTTATTATGCAATATAAATAAACTTCCCCCTGATTTTCTATTCACTTTTGGTGTTTTTATATTAAAAATAAGGTCAACTATTGTCAAAAAGAATTCCAAGGATGACGAATTTTGATTAATATCCCTCTTTAAAATCCACTATATTCTCCAATTGCTGTTTGCTCTGATAACGAATTAGGTTCTGATAGAAGATTTGAAACCTTCTTTGCTCATTGCTTGGTGAACCACCGGAGGCATGTGGAGTTATAATTACGTTGGGTAGTTCCCACAATGGACTATCCGCAGGGAGTGGTTCCGGCTCCGTTACATCCAGGCCTGCTCCACCGATCCACCCTTCACTTAATGCTTTTATTAACGCTTCTTGATCAATAAGCACACCTCTTCCGATGTTTACAAGGAACGCACTCGGTTTCATCATCCGTAATTTTTGTTCTGAGATTAATCCAACGGTCTTAGCTGTATTGGGTAATGCAAGTACGACGTAATCCGATTGCTTTAATACTTCATCCATCTCTTCAAGACAATATAGCTGGTCTATATAATCCGGCGTTTTACCTATGGTACGCTTTACCGCAAGAACTCTGGCACCCCAAGCTTTTGCTCTTTTTGCAACCTCGGTACCAATATCACCCAACCCGATAATTCCTATGGTAGAGGCGTAAAAATCTTTGGTTGTATGTATTCTACGCCATTTCTTTTCGGTTTTATGATAAGCGTAGTCCTGAAGATTGTGATTATGTGATAAAATCATTGCAAAGATATGCTCTGCAATTGGAAGACCAAATACACCACTGGAGTTTGTAATCTTAATCTCTTCCTGGTTACAATACAGTTCATATGTGGTATATCCGTCAGCTCCTGCACTGGGAAGATGCAGCCATTTTAAATTTTTTGCAATTTTAAGTTGGTTTTCCTGCGGCCATCCAAAAATTACTTCCGCTTTCTCAAGCATTTCATCCGTAACCTCTTTACTGCTGACTACCATTAGTGACACCTTCGGAGACAGAGCTTTTATTTGTTCTTTATATTCCTCTTTCATTTGAAAGATAGTTTCTGTTATAATTAAAATATTCATTGAATCAATCATCGTATATCCCTCCTTATTTTGTATAACAATTTGTCCACTTATAAATACTAATCTCAATCAGTTTACCACTACTTTATTCCATTTAGCAATATACACAAGAAAAAAATAGCATTAAGAAGGAGGCTCTAATGTTTTATATTGTATTCGACTTAGAATTTAATCAAGCTTTCGAAACGCCTACGGTTGTGCAGGTGAACGATTTGCTATGCCCTTTTGAAATCATTCAAATCGGTGCAGTGAAAATGGATCGCGATTGGAATACGGTTGCTACCTTCAATCGGTATGTAAAGCCCGTTCTATATCCTTATGTAAGTCCATTTATTACAGAACTTACCGGCATTACCACCGGGCAGCTCGTAAATGAGGCGCATTTTCCAGTTGTGTATCAAGCATTTCTTGAATTTCTGGGAAAGTCGGATACTATATTCTGTTCTTGGGGTAAGACCGATATCAGAGAGCTCTATCGTAATGTAGCATATCACAAACTAAGTCATCAATTTTTATCGAAACAATACATTAACCTGCAGCCCTATGCCTCTCTGCATTTTAATCTACCCCACAAAAAGTTGCTTCGCCTTCAAAGCACCGTGGAAGCCTTAGATATTCCTCTAACCCATCCGTTTCATGATGCCTTAAGTGATGCCTACTATAC
>JAQZBD010000101.1 GCA_029239235.1 Herbinix sp. | reverse complement strand
GGGCAAGGCTGAGGTGCTGGGGTTGGTCTTGGTGGAGGAGTCGGTCTTGGTGTTGGTCTCGGGGTCGGCATTGGCTGCGGGGTTGGTCTTGGCGTTGGCACCGGCGTTGGTGTCGGTCTTGGGGTTGGTGCTGGGGTTGGTCTTGGTGTTGGCGCCGGCGTTGGCGCTGGGGTTGGTCTTGGCGTTGGTGCAGGGGTTGGCGCTGGGGTCGGTCTTGGCGTTGGTGCCGGGGTTGGCGCTGGGGTAGGTCTTGGTACTTCAGCAGGTGCTTCCTGTTCACGGCATTGTACCCCACCTACAAATGGATACAGATGGAATTCAAAACCACTTGTTGCTGCAACTGCAAATGACCTTAATACAGCGTTACCACTAACAGTTCCACCCGTTGGGTGTGCATGATACATGGATCGTGGTGCATAGATACTTCCCCAGATGGCTGCCGGTACCTCCATGTAAATATTATCTGCATCCTCAAAAACGTATAAAGTATTCTCAGCTAAATTTTCCTTGCCCCATAAACCATATTGAATATGGGCATTGCTTCCGGTCCGGAAAATAACAATATTTACACTTCCAGCCGGAGTTTCAAAGCGTATCTCTTTGTTCAAGATACCATTTGGTCTTGCATCAACAACGAAAATATTCTGTCTTGGATCTGTTCCACTAAGAATCCACTCATGAAAATGCTCTGTTACTGTACCATTGGCATTCAATGCAAGTATACATCTAAAATACTCCATGATGCTGCTCTGTGCTTCAGCAAAGAAGCTAGCTACATCAGCATTAACTCTACTTGCAGGAATATATCGTGGTACGTCATAGCTAGAGATGGCATAATGATTACCTCTATCACTAGGTCTCCAATATCTGCTTCCGCCGTTGGCCTGATATAATTCCATTAATTCCTGTTCCTGATTAGCCTCACCGCTTTTCCCTATCATATATGTGCTTCCTTTTGCTGCACGGAAATTTCCACCTGCAACAACATGACCGATGACAACAAGAGGTCCCTGCATAGAAACATTTCTTCCTACTAGAAACCGTACTAAGTCCGGGCTGTATCCTGTACCTGTTAATTTTAAATCATTTCCGTATGCAAGACTGAGACCACGGGAACTAACAAAATCTCCGCCTACTGCCATAGCACCTTTTGTATCTACAATATTATTCGCATCTCCAAATATAAATGCATTAAAGTTTACAGCCGTTCCAAAAGGTTGGCCGACAACATCAAACCACTGTATATTATCATAGGGGACTCCTGCGTAATCATTTTGGCTATTCCTTAACATACTACCTCCTTGAAGTAAAAGGATTCATAAATGCTATCTTCTCAATTCAGTTTATTCAACAGTATGTTATCAGGTAACAACCATTCGTATGCCTAAATATTACACAATCATACACAAAATCATCTTCAATGACAAAATGCCACTGTTTCAGTTCCTATGACGGTTCTGAACAATGGCATTATGCTTATCCTTTATTTTTTCTTTTATTTTACTAAGAAGTTTTCGAATTTTTTGATATGATCTTTCTTCCCAATCACTACCAAAATATCATTCTCATTCAGTACCATCTCCGGTGTTATTTCTGTTGTGGTGCTGTCCTTTCGTTGCAGAGCTATTATATTGAGATTGAATTTTTTTCTCAAGCTTACCTGAAGCACTGTTTGACCTGCAAGCTTTGAGGTTAGTTTAAGTTCCGTAATCGTAATATCATCATTAAGTGATATATAGTCCATCACTCTTGAAGACAACAGACGATTTGCTAATCTAAGCGCCATATCACGTTCCGGATAAACGACCTCAGCACCAAGCTTCTCCAGAATCTTTCCCTGCTCCGGGCTAATTGCCTTTGCTATAACCCGCTCCACTCCCATACTAATAACATTTAAGGTGGTTAGGATACTGACATCAACCTTCTCACCGATACAGACAATTACATTCTTACAATTCTGGATACCGGCTTCCATTAATGCTTCCTTCGTTAGGTCGTTCACAATAAAAGCATTCTCTGTCAGATGTCTGATTTGTCTGATTTTAGCTTCACTGCTATCCAACACCAGAATCTCCCTCTTCGCTTCTGCCAAACTGATTGCAAGTGAATGACCGAAACGACCAAGTCCTATGACTCCAAATTCAAATTTTGGTTTATGGTTCATCTCTTTCCTCCTATTCTTGAAGGATTCGTCATCCTAATCTTCTTCCTTCTTACCGATATATAACTTCACTTTATCAATTCTCTTATGCTTAACACTCTCAATCTTAAAGACTAGGTGGTCAATCTCAATTGTCCTATCTTCATTCTCTAAAGGAATTGCTCCTAAATGATCGATTAAATAGCCGGATATTGTATCATAGTTATCGGAAAATAACGTCAAATCCAGTTTATTATTCAGTTCATCAATGCTCGTTAATCCATCAATAATATAAGTAGCTTCATCGATTTTCTTAACCTTCGTATAAATTGGGTCATACTCATCTTCAATATCACCCATAACCTCTTCGACTAGATCCTCCATTGTTACAATACCGGCAAATCCGCCATATTCATCAATTAATATTGCAATTTGTTTCTTTGACTGTTGGAGCTCTCGAAAAAGATCTTTAATAATCTTACTTTCCGGTACTAAATATGGTTTCTTCATGATGGCACGAATATCGACATTTTGATAGCCGTCTTTTACAGCTGCTTTCAAAAAGTCCTTTATATAAAGCATACCTACAATATTATCAATATCTTCTTCATAAACTGGAATCCTTGTGAATTTTGTCATCATCAAGTCTTCCATGTATTCTTCTTTCGGGGCTGTCAAATCAATCGCAAATACGTTAATACGTGGTGTCATAATTTCTTTTGCCATTTTTTCATCAAATTCCATAATGGAATTAATCATTTCTTTTTCCTTGCGGTTTAAAACACCTTGAGCCTGCCCCTCATTAACTAGTGAAATGAGTTCTTCTCTGGATAGAATCTCTTCCGTATTTCCTTCCTTTATTCCAAAAGGTATTGTCACTACATTTGTTGACAATGTGAGTAGCTTAATAAACGGAGACGCGACCTTTGAAACAGCCTTAATTGGTCCAACGCAGAACATACTGATGGTTTCCGGCTTCTGCATTGCAATTTTCTTAGGGACTAACTCACCAAGCACTAAGGTAACATAAGACAAAATTAGTGTAATCGATATTAAAGATATTTGATTCCCATAAGGAATATTACGACTGGTTAACCATAATCCTAAGGGGTCTGATAGTCCGGAGGCAGCAGATGCACTGGAGAAAAACCCAGCCAAGGTAATTGCTACTTGAATTGTAGAAAGGAATTTCGTAGGCTCCTCTAAAAATTTTAGTACCAATCTTGCATTTTTATTTCCTTCCTCCGCATATCTTCTTATTTTTGTCTTATTTGATGAAACCATTGCCATTTCAGCACATGAGAAAAATGCGTTTGTTAAAGTTAGTATTAATAAAATTATTATCTGACCAATTATATTATTAGTATCAGGGTCTATATCATCCATATTTCTTTCCTCCATTAAACGGATGTAGATGGAATATCATTTTTATTGTTTTGTTAAATATTCCTCTAACTTCTTTATATTATTCTTTTGACCGATTACTACGATATTATCGCCTTCTTGAAATTTATAACCCGGTGAAACTTCGGTCGTGGTCTCACCTTTCTGTTCCAGTGCTATGATATTAATATTAAATCTCTGACGTAAATTAGCTTCTGCTACAGTCATATTCTCAAACTTCGGTGTTAACTTCAATTCTGTAATTTCAATATCACCTCGTAATTCAATCGTCTCCATGATACTGGAATTAGCTAATTTTTTTGCTAAGCGAATTGCCATATCATTTTCAGGATAAATTACCTCTGCACCTATTTTTTCGAGAATCATTCCCTGCTCTGTGCTCATTGCTCGCGCGATAACACGAGGAATCTCCATACTAATTACATTTAAGGTACTCAATACACCTACATCAATACTGTCACCAACACATACAATGACAGTGGCACAGTTTTGTATTCCCAAATCCTCCAGGGTTTCCTTCTCATAATCACCTACAAGGAACGCATTCTCTGTAAAGGATTTTGCAAGCTTTACCCTGCTCTCTAAGGTATCAACAGCAATTAAATCCTTACCTAAGTCTGATAAAGTTTTAGTTAGCGCACGTCCAAAACGACCTAAGCCAATAATACCGAATTCAATAACTGATTTTTGTTTAAACATAATAATCCTCCAAGCCATATTGTGAATCAGTAAACTAATTTCATAATGAGACGGAATGAATTAACCAGAAGATTCATTCGCCTAAAATAATTATCCTATGGTAATACCCTCTTCCGAATATCTTAAACTGGACAAAGGTTTCACAGACCATAAGGATGCAATCGTAAGAGGTCCTAAACGTCCGATATACATGGTCAGAATAATTATAAATTCACTGGCCGGTTTTAAATCAGGTGTAATACCGGTTGATAGACCTACTGTACCAAAGGCTGATACCACCTCAAACAGTACTTGCATTAATGAAAACTGTGGTTCAAAGATACTTATCAATAATGTATTCAGGCAGATTAATGCCATAGCTAAAAAAGCAAGAATAAAAGCCTTCATCTGAAGAGCTGTTGGAATCTTTCTCTTAAACGCACAGCAATGCTTTTGGGTAGAGATCGCATACGCACTTTTAAAAAGGGTAAAGGTTGTTGTTGTCTTAATACCACCGCCCGTAGATCCGGGGGACGCTCCGATGTACATTAAGATCATAATAACAAATAACCCTGCACTTGTAAAATTACCTATCGGATAGGTCGAAAACCCTGCTGTTCTGGCTGATGTACTGAAGAAGATGGCTCCCAGCCAACTGATATCTTCGGTAAACTTAAGAAGTATTGTTCCCACCACCAGCAATCCTGATGACATTAAGATAACCACTTTAGCATGCAAGCTTAATTTTTTAAAAGATTTTTTGTGAATAATCTCCTTAATAACTACGAAGCCCAAACCACCAAATATAATTAACCCGCAGGTTGTAAGGTTAAGTAAAACATTATCCTTGTAATCCAAGAGACTTTTAAAGCCGCCTAAATTATCAAACCCTGCATTATTAAAAGATGCAACTGAATGAAACAAGCTGATTCCGATTGCTCGAGGGAGAGGATAATCCTGTGAAAATACAAGAAAGCTTAAAATCGCTCCAATGCCTTCAAAAAATAATGTCATCAGCAAAATTGCTCGGATCAGCTTAACGATTCCTCTCATAGAGTCTAAATTCAGTGCTTCCTTCACAAGCACCCTGTCCTTAAAATCAACTTTTCTCCTTGCGAGTAGCATTACGCCAACACCAACCGATGTAACACCAAGTCCGCCAACTTGTATTAATAATGCCACCACCGTTTGTCCAAATGTATTAAAAGTATCATAAGTATCGATTGCAATAAGACCTGTAACACAAACTGCACTGGTGGATGTAAATAGTGCATCCATAAAAGCTACATCAACATCCTGGTTATGTGAAATTGGAAGATATAACACGAAAGCTCCCAGCAAAATTACGGCTATAAAGCCCAATGCAATAAAACGTCCCGGGCTCATTTTTTTTAATTCGTTCATAGTTGACCTCTACTCTGTTATCCTTTCTGCCTTTATCAATCAGAACAAACTACCCAATATGCCGATTGACTTTACTTAAAAAAATATTATTGTAATCTTTTTATTTTATCCATACCATTGATATTATAATATAAAAATTGTAGTTATTATGTTAAAATTTAATTAGAAATTTAAACCTGCTGAGCTACATTTTCTTGAATATATTGGTATTCCAAACAGATACTCCATATTATCTCATATTTCCCTTTGCTTATCAATACGTCTACTCAACAATTCTATTATTCATTACTTATTTTCGTATTTTCAATATCTATTTTGCATTAATACTAACCTAGGCAAATTGACTTTGACTTATTTTTTAAAAAAAAGAAATCCTTATTACTAAGGATTTCTTTTTACTGCGGATGAAGGGACTTGAACCCCCACTCTCTCGAACCAGAACCTAAATCTGGCGCGTCTGCCAATTCCGCCACATCCGCATAATATTAATTTTGGAACTCAATGAGACATCCGGGATTCGAACCCGGGACACCATGATTAAAAGTCATGTGCTCTACCAACTGAGCTAATATCCCATAATAGTAAAGGATTAAAGCTGGGCTAGGTGGATTCGAACCACCGTAATGCAGGAGTCAAAGTCCTGTGCCTTACCGCTTGGCGATAGCCCAATAAAATATGGTAATTTCTCTTCAACTTGTCTTTATTTAAAACGAAAAAGTCTTTTCAGACTTTTCAGTTGAAGACATTATAGGGTGGATAAAGGGATTCGAACCCTTGGCCTCCAGAGCCACAATCTGGCGCGCTAACCAACTGCGCTATACCCACCATAAACATTTTTCATAACTAGATTAGATGAAAAATGTGCCAGAAGGGATTCGAACCCCCGACACATGGCTTAGAAGGCCATTGCTCTATCCAACTGAGCTACTAGCACATTATGGTGCGATATTTGATATTTCAAATATCAAGCGGGTGATGGGAATCGAACCCACGTATCTAGCTTGGAAGGCTAGTGTTCTACCATTGAACTACACCCGCACATAATTATTATTTAGTTATATTGTGTAAGTACATATTATTTTATTCAGGCTAATCATTTCTTTTAGAATGATTAACTAGTCGGGGTGACAGGATTCGAACCTGCGACCTCTTGATCCCAAATCAAGCGCGCTAGCCAAGCTGCGCTACACCCCGTTGATATCATTCGCTCTTATGTCATGGTGACTACAATTTTCTTCCTCTACTTAATATCTGACCGATTCTGTTACCTCAATCTCTAAGTCGTTTATTAAGTGTTTCCAATGCTTGTTGTCGTTTCCGCCGTGACGCAAGAATTATTATATAACACCACGAAGGATATGTCAACCACTTTTTTAAACTTTTTATGCTTTTTCAATAATTCGCAATATTGTGTGTTTTTCTTATAATTTCCACACAATTAATTCAACTCATATTTTCCACTCAGATTTTCCACTCTTCTGCTTCTTGATAATAGTTTATGGTAAAATGCGCATCACCCTGTGAATCAATATCCATGATTATATAGGACGGAGTACGATTGCTTTGCCTCGGCAGCGCCAAACTACCCGGATTGATAGCCCATACCTCATCATTCAAGTCAATCATAGGTACATGAGTATGTCCAAACATCACTATATCAGCCTTATGCTTTACGGCCTCCTGTTTAATATCCTGAGTAGTATAGTAAACCCCATAGCGATGGCCATGAGTAAGCATGATGGTATATTTCCCTATATGGATAATTTTTTCTTTTGGCAATCCATTAAAAAAATCATTATTTCCAGAAACCATTTCGGTGGGACAAGATATTACTGACATAATATAGTCCTCACCTCCATCGTAATCTCCAAGATGGATCAGCAAATCAATAGGACTAACCTTCTCTAAGGTCTTTAGAAAATTGTGGTTTCTTCCATGGGTATCACTAACTATTAATACTTTCATCCTTACCCCCAACCAAGCCTTTACAAGTCTAAATTTATAGATGTTTTTTAATTTCATCCTTCATTGCATTTAATGCCTTCCCTCTGTGGCTAATGGCATTCTTTTGCTCAGCCGACAACTGTGCCGTAGTACAATGATACTCAGGCAAAAAGAAGATAGGGTCATAGCCAAAGCCATGTTCTCCCACAATCTCAGTTGCAATAATTCCTTCAATATCCGCTCTTCTTGCCACAATCTCAGCACCTGGCACCGCATAAGCAATAACGCATACAAATCTTGCACTGCGTTCTTCGTTCTTCGCCGTAGCCAACTGGTCGATAATATATTGATTTTTAATATCATATGAAGTATTTTCACCAAGAAATCTTGCTGAATAAACTCCCGGAGCTTTATCCATATAATCAACTTCCAAACCTGAATCATCAGCTAATGCCATTTCACCAGTCAGCTCCATTACATATTTTGCCTTGATAATAGCATTTTCTTCAAAAGTCGTACCATTTTCCTCAATCTCCAGATCTAAACCAGCGTCTTTTAAGGAAAGAAGCTCTATATCTAAATCCTTTAGTATTTCTCTGATTTCCCTCATCTTTCCTTCATTTGAGGTTGCAAATATAATCTTTTTCATATAACTCTCCAATCATAACTTGACATTAACATAGAAGAACGGAGTGGAATAGTCATATTATGATCTTCCCATATTATTTCTTAGGAAACTTCTCATATGCTCTCATTATTCCGTTAAAAATCCCCTGTGCCACAGCTTTTTGGTTATCTTTCTCGATTAAATAATTTAAATCACCCGAATTCGAAAGATATCCCACTTCAATCAGTATCATTGGCACCTTTGACTGCCCCATGATAAAGATATCCTCCGGGTTCTTTTCGATGGATCCTTTTTTCTTCAATGGAATTGTTCTTGATAACTCCTCTGAGAATAAATTCGCTAATACTTTGTTCGACACTTCTTTAACCTTCGAATTGCTAAAAAGAACTTCTGTACCATTAGGATAGCTTAAGGCGTTTGAATTACAATGAATACTAACAAAAAAATCACAATCCACTGCATTAGCCAAACTTGAACGAGGTCTTAAAAACACTGTGTCGTTCTGAGTTCTGGTATAGTATACCTTAATATTTTCCTGATCCAATAGTTTCTTTAATTCTAACACGATTCCTAAGTTAATATCCTTCTCATAGGCTTTGTCATTCTTTGCAATGGCTCCTACATCTTTTCCACCATGACCAGGATCAATTACAAGAATTTTATCATATACCTCGGACGGCTTCTTCAGGCTGATGTAGTAATAATTTAAATCTTCAAGAACTGAATATGCATAAACCGTATTAAGCTCAATTAAGAATTGTAACGTATATCGCTTTGAGTTTTCGTCTTGCTGTGATGTTACTGTTATACCATGACTTAAGTCATTACCGAAATCCTTGGTCACAACTTCTTCCGTCTCCCCTGTATCACCATTTTCTATAGAGCTGATGACTTCGGAGTATGCGGGGTCACCCTGATAAAGTTCATTCCCGCTAACTCTATAAACCATAGAACTTGTCATATCCGGATGGGAAGCATCTGCAATATCCAGCTGAATGCTGTGATTAACATATAAATCTGTTAAGCTTATCTCTAGCTTTTCACCCCTTGGTTTCTTAATTACGAGAAATTTCTCTCCCAGCTGATCCAAAATAGACTCATCAATACGAAGTCTAAGACTAGATACATCCGTAATCGGTATATCAGCATATGCATCCGGAGAATTACCTTCTGAACTTAGCAGTGCGGTACCTCCATCATTTCCTGCCTTTGTTCTATATTTATCAGGTATTGCGGCATCCGTACTCACCGCTTCTGAGCCTATTAAAAAACTGGCTGCCTTTACTATCGTATGGTAATTATTCAGAGAATAAGATAATAAAACTACTGTAATCATTAGAGCCACACTTTGCATTGCTGCTTTCCTAAGAAGCGCTCTATCCATAGATTCCTCCCTATTTACCATGTTTTTTATACAAATTTCTACACGAATCCTTAGTATACCATAGATTATATAATAATATTTCTTTGTTAACAATAATTATTTTGCAGTAGAATGCATATTTCTGTAGATTTATGGAACGCTTAAGATTACTAACAATAATCTAATACTAGAAGTATCCTTGTATAAATTTAATCCTTTGAAAAAGTTGTAAAGAAGTATTAACAGATGCTATCTTAAGATCATTTTAAAAAAGATGTTATAACACCCAGAAGCATGCTATAACATCTTTTTATTTTTGTTTTTTATATTCCTCTTTTATTTTGCATTTTTATTATTATTTAATTTTGAATAGAATTCTGTTTCGGTGGTTTCGGTCCCATATATTGATAAAAATATGTTTTCATCATACCGTTGTAAATTTTTCTGTTTTTATCCGCCTGCCTACCAATGTATTTCTGAGTATCCTCATAAGACGTAATTATATAATAAGACCAGGAATCGAGGCTATTAAAAGCCTTACCCATTTCCTTATATAACGCTGGCAGTTCCTTCTTATCCTCAAGTCGCTCACCATAGGGCGGATTTGTGATAATGAAGCCATACTTTTTACTGTTACTTAACTCACTTAGAGGTTTCTGCTGAAAGTGAATATACTGATCCACACCTGCCCATCTGGCATTTTGTCTCGCAGCCTTAACAATTTCTCCATCCAAGTCAAATCCTGATATTGTCATTTCTACATCTTTCTTACGGATATCATTTGCTTCTTCTCTAGCTTGCCGCCAAATATTTTCTGGAAACATGCCATCCCAGGTTTCAGCCAAAAAGTTACGTTGAATACCTGGTGCAATTTTCGCTCCAATGAGCGCTGCTTCAATAGGTATCGTTCCACTCCCGCAAAATGGATCTACAAGAAGTCTATCCTTATTCCATGGAGTTAACAAAATCAATGCTGCTGCTAATGTCTCCGTGATAGGAGCCTTGCTAGTAAGTCTACGATATCCTCTCTTATGAAGGGATTCCCCTGAGGTATCGATGCATACCGTCACCTCATCCTTCATAATAGTGACACGCAAAGGATATGATGCTCCACTTTCTTCAAACCAGTCTAATTTATATTTCATCTTCATCCGCTCTACAATTGCCTTTTTCATAATGGATTGAATATCGGATGGGCTAAATAATTTACTGTTAACAGAATTCGCTTTCGCGACCCAGAATTTAGCATCTTTAGGGATAAAATCTTCCCAGGGCAGAGCCTTCGTCCTTTCAAATAATTCATCAAAGGTTTCTGCCTTAAAGGAACCAACCTTGAGAAGAACACGCTCCGTTGTTCTTAAAAACATATTAGCTCTGGCACACGTATTTTCATCACCTGCATAGCTAATCTTTCCATCTTCCACCTTTATTATTTCACATCCAATATCCACAAGTTCTCTTTTGAGAACTGCCTCCAGGCCAAAGTGGCAGGGTGAGACATATTCATATCGGTTCATTTATACCTCCATGCGTTCTTCGCTATTCTTTTCCTAAGTAGTATAGACTATAAGTCTGTACATGATATTTTAAATCTCTTTTGGAATCTAGTCAATGAACTTTTTCTATCTGCTGCGCTCTAATTTACCACGGTAAGCACGCAATCCACCATAAAGGCTCTTCATATTATAACCTTCCTTCATCAGATCTCTGGCAGCCATTAAACTAATATTTCCACGGTCACAATAAAAGATTAATATATGATTGCGATCCAAGTAATACTTATTCCCTTCCAAGTCATCATATGGTATATTTACAGCTGTTGGAATGTGACCTTTATCATAGTCTTCCCTATCACGCAAATCAATAATCATAACATTTTGTTTCCCAATATATTTAAATATATCGTTTGTACGAATCGTTTCGAATGGCATTCCTTTACTGTCACCACCTGTATGTCAAATATACTCCAATATATCATATTCGAAAATAGTGATGTTTGTTATAGCATATTAGAAATTTTTATCTTATAAATTGGAATAAAAAGAAGACTGATGCAATATTTACATCAGTCTTTCTTAGTTTTGATAATTAGTAATTTCCTTCGTCCTGCATATCTCTGAATCTATTGCTTGTTGTATTTCTGGAAGAATCCTTAGAAGAATCTCTTGAAGAATCTTTAGAAGAGTCTCTTGATGCGTCATTACGAGATGATGCATTTCTAGAAGAATCTCTTGATGTGGTATCTTCACATCTCATACCAGATGCATCACGGCTACTATTACCTGTTGTATAGTTGCTTGTGTTTGCATTTCTGCTGGAGTTGCTTGTGTTTGCATTTCTGCTAGAGTTACTTGTGTTTGCATCTTTACTTGTTGTATTTCTTACATTTGATGTCTGATAATTGCTGCTATTGTTTTGAGAGTTATTATTGCTTGTCATAAATGACCTCCTACAAATGAGATTTAATTTATTTACTACAAGCTTTATTATCTACTGTTTTATTTTTAATATGCATTGAACCTTACTTATATTTTTCCGCAACTGATTAAAAGTATTTGCAAATATAATTTGCTAAATTATTGCAAATATAATTATTGCATAATAATAGCATTTATATTATAATTAATGAGTGCACGAGGACTCTCGTTGCATATATAACCCCTTATTAATTATTTATACTCCCCTCATCGAAACGACCGCATGGCTCCCCCTTGCGGTCGTTTCATTATATTTATTCTTCATTTAAAGTTCTAATAGCATAAATATACTCTTTAAACTTATAATAAATTAATATAAATTCAAAGGGTGTTTTCGAAACTTAGTTACGTTTCTTAAATAAAGCAAATACTAATAATACCAGAATTATCGGTACAGCGAAAGCAATCAAAAATCCAATCATTATTCTTCCAACAAAGAATAGTACAAAAAGGAATACAATGATAATTAAAATCAATAGGATTTTCTGCCACAGTGTCAAATTTGTATATATTTTAGTTTGATTATCATTATCACCGTCTTGCTTCCTAAACTCATCCTCCATTGTTGAGTGATAGCCATAAGATTCCCTGGCACCATTCGTGTGCTTCTTTTCTGTTGTTGCCTTCTCTGTCTCTATTATAGTCTTGGCAATTAATCTAGGGTTGCCCAGCTCCTGTAAAATTCTTTCTTCCTCTTCGAAAGTCCTAGAACCAATATATTGATCATAATATCGAACATTATCTTCTATCACTTTAGGATTTACTTCTCCTGCTAATGCTTGTCTTAAACCTTCAAGAAACTCTTTTTTATCCATGTGCTGCTGTCAGCCTCCTTTGCGCTATTGTATCACAACACCATTGATACGTAAATACATAATAGCGGAAAGTAAAAAAATACATAAAAAATGCATTAAATACGTATTCGTATCTAATGCATTTATACTGTGTGCTAGAGGATTCGAACCCCCGGCCTTCTGGTCCGTAGCCAGACGCTCTATCAGTTCCGCCACGCCGGCACAAATGGGACCTATAGGGCTCGAACCTATGACCCTCTGCTTGTAAGGCAGATGCTCTCCCAGCTGAGCTAAGATCCCTGGGCAATTACTTACTAACTCTCTTATATTACCATAATTACTCGATATAAACAAATAACTAATGTAAACTTTTTATAATCGAAGGTTTCTAATCTCACACACAATAACTTGTGTTAGCTTCAAACCTAACGACCCAGAAGGGACTCGAACCCTCGACCTCCGCCGTGACAGGGCGGCGCTCTAACCAACTGAGCCACTGGGCCATAATTAATGGACCTTCAGGGACTTGAACCCCGGACCGACCGGTTATGAGCCGGTTGCTCTAACCAACTGAGCTAAAGGTCCAAATGTTTGGTAAAGAACCAAAGTTCTTAGAACTTGAACCGATAATGTACTGATAACTATCAGCTGCTCTGCCGACCGAGCTACATCGGTAATTAGGAACCAAGGTTCCTTTTCAAATTGGTTATTACTTATTTACAAACAATGACTCCAAGGGGATTTGAACCCCTGTTACCGCCGTGAAAGGGCGGTGTCTTAACCGCTTGACCATGGAGCCGTGCTATTTATTATAACATGTTCAAATTCTTTTGTCAAGAACTTTTTTAATGTTTTTTGTCAATTTTCGATATAAATTCCAACAGTAGTTTTTATTTATATCTCAAATTTAGCTCCCCGAGTAGGGCTCGAACCTACAACCCCACGGTTAACAGCCGTGTGCTCTACCATTGAGCTATCGAGGAATACATTAAAAAACTACACATGGAATGCTAGGCATACCAAAGAATACTTTGTATTCTTAGAAAAAGATCATCCATGAATCCATCTGGATTCTTACTGTAAAAACCTTTTAAGGTCAAGCCCTCGACCTATTAGTAACAGTCAGCTCCATGTGTTACCACACTTC
>JAQZBD010000100.1 GCA_029239235.1 Herbinix sp. | reverse complement strand
GTTGATGGACAATGTACGTGAGTATTCCAATGGCGAAAGTGCGTTTATTTACTTTTCAGAAAAGATAGGAGAGAACGGGCTTTATTTATTGGATGAGCCGGAAAACAGCCTTTCTCCAAAGAGACAAATAGAATTAATGAACTTTATTGAGGAATCAGCCAGATTTTTCGGATGCCAGTTTATTATATCAACACATTCGCCATTTCTGCTTGCCATGCGTGGAGCAAGAGTTTATAACCTTGATAAGAATCCTGTAACAATAGAGCGGTGGACGGAATTAGAGAATGTAAGAACTTATTATGATTTTTTTAAAAACCGTGAAAGTGAGTTTTGATAGCTGAGGGGTATAAATTAAAAAATTTAATATATTAACGATGTATTATATAGAAATGTAATGTTCTTATTATTGAATATATATGATTTATGAACATGGAGAAAAATAGAAAGATTAATTACTAGGGGATTAAAAAAATGAGATTAGATGGATTTGGGATTTTTGTAAAAGATATGGCAACTATGGTGCACTTTTATAAAGATGTATTAGGGTTTGAGATTAAAGAGGATGAAAATACATCGAATGTGTATTTAGAAAAGGATGGGACTTTGTTTTTGCTATATGGCAGGACAGATTTTGAAAAAATGACAAAGCGGTCTTATGAATACATTAATTCTATCAATGGACATTATGAGATAGCGTTGAGTGTAGAAAATTATGCAGAGGTGGATACGGCGTATGAGACTGTAATATCAAAGGGAGCAACATCAATTTTAGAGCCGACAACGGAGCCTTGGGGTCAACGTACCTGTTATGTTGCTGATCCGGAAGGAAACTTGATTGAGATTGGGTCATTTAATCCGTAAAACAAAAGATAATTATTAACAGTAGGAAAGATACGGTGGTTTTATGTGGTCGATTTTAATTATTATTCTGTTATTATTATATGAGTTTGTATTAGCTCCAAAGATATGTAAAAAGATGATTTATAAACATATCAATGATATTGGCGGAAGCGTAAATGATATCGAAAGGCTTACGCTAAAGGAATATCTTTATTGTGTTAATTATAATATGAGCGGTAAAGCAGAGAAATCAATAGTTAAATTTAATAGGTATTTTCTGGTTGTTGGTATTATAATCATAATTCAAAAAAGAGCATGGAAAGTGCCGGGGCTTATTCTAAAACGAGATTATTGCGATTTTATTTCTAGACTGTAGTTTATAAAAAGTATAATCCAATTTCTTATTATTATGGGGGACTAATAATGAAGGTAAATATACTGCTGTTTCATGATTTTGAGACTCTGGATGTGTTCGGGTCAGTTGAGATATTAGGAAAGATTGAAGAATATGAGTTAAATTATGTATCTCTTGGTGGTGGGCTTATTGTAAGTGCTCAAGGAGCATCAATAATGACAAAGAAAATAGAGCCGTCATCAAGTGATGATATTTTAGTTGTCCCGGGAGGAAGGGGAACTAGAGCTTTGGTAAATGATAGTGTGTTTTTAGAGATGTTAATCGTTGCGGTAAAGCATTCAAATTATTGTTTATCGATTTGCACAGGCTCAGCATTACTTGCAAAAGCCGGTCTTTTGAACGGAAAATGTGCTACATCCAATAAGCAGGCGTTCTCCTGGGTGAAGTCAACTAATACAAATGTAAAATGGATTCAAAATGCAAGATGGGTAGTTGACGGGAAGTATTATACATCTTCGGGTGTTTCTGCCGGTATGGACATGACCCTGGGCTTTATCAGAGATCGCTTTGATGAACAGAAAGCCCTTCATATCGCGAAGTCCATTGAATATATATGGAATTCTGACAATAGTAAAGACCCGTTTGCTAACTATGAATAAAAATATAGGAAATTTGCAGATAGAAATTTTACTGAAATTTGCATAAAATCCCTTGACTCTAACGGAACGTCATAGTGTAGATTGAATTTATCAAAAGCAGGAGGTGATTATCCATGAGAACGGTAAAAGAGATTTCCGATTACAGGTATCAGTGTGCGCACACTTCATTATTACGATGAGATCGGCCTATTAGAGCCGACGACCTGCACTGAAGCAGGATACCGGCTTTATGACGATAAAGCATTGGAAATCTTACAGCAAATTCTATTCTTTAGAGAATTTGAACTGTCCTTAAAGGAGATCAAAGCGATTCTGGAAAATCCTGATTTTGATAGAGAAACAATACTGCGCGGTCAAAAGAAAATGCTGGAATTAAAACGGGATAAACTAACCCGGTTAATTCTCAGTATGGATGACATTCTGGAAGGAGTGAACGAAATGGAGCAATTAATTAGTAAAAACGAAATTGAAGAATTATACCAAACCTTAGTTACACAAATGGATTCGAAGCAGCTGGAGGTATTTGAACAAGAATACGGAGACTTGGAGCAATTTCACACACATTTTATTAATAGCGCAAGTGATGAAAAAGCACAGGCAAATTTTAAGAAGGTAATGGAATGGTATGGGGATAAGGATACAATGCTTGAAGCTGCAAAGCCGATCAGCTCGGAGCTGCTGCAGGCGTATCAGAATCGTATTGATTCCATATTGCGCAAACTAGCGGAGCTGAGGGGAAAGGATGTATCTGCCTTTGAGGTTAAAGCAATTGTAGGCGAGTATGATTTTGTTGCAAAGCAGTTGTATCAGATGCCGGATGTAAGACTTATGCTGCTTGAAATGTCTGAATTGTATATTGGGGATGATAAATTCAGGACCGTGACAGATGCACAATACGGGGATGGTGCGTCGGAGTATATCGGAAGAGCATTTAAGGAATTTTATAAAGGTTAATTCTAGAGGGTTTGCTTAAGTTATTTTAAGGAGGTGCAGATATGCTTGAAACATTTATAAAAAGGGTTAAGGATAACAACTGGCAAATCTATGGCATAGAGATCTTTTTTCAAGGAAGGATTGTTGATGCCTATGATTTTGTACCGGCACAGCGCCGCCCCATTTATTCAGCAACGAAAGCCTTTACTTCAACTGCAGTTGGACTAGCTGTTGATGAGGGAAGATTTTCAATTGATGCACCCATTTATGATTACATTAAGGATGAACTTCCGATTGATATTTCTGAAAAGCAGCTGCAGGTATTGCATAAAATGAGTATTAAGAGGCTTCTCACTATGTCGGTTCCGGGTTACCCTTTTCGCCTGGAGAGTGAAAAGTGGCTTGATGAAGCTCTGACTTATCCCATCCGGTTTAATAGTACCCCGGTCTTTCATTATTCTAATATTCCGGCATATCTTGTTGGAGTAGCGGTGGAAAAGGCCGTCGGGCAACATCTGGCAACCTATCTAGAGAGTAGATTATGGGGCCCCTTGGGAATCAAAAAACCTGATTATATGAATTGTCCTTCCGGTCATTTTTACGGAGCTTCGGGTATGAAGCTGACAGTGAATGAACTTAGCAGGCTGGGGCAGCTATATCTGCAGAAGGGAAGGTACGAGGGTAAGCAAATTCTGTCCGAAAAATGGGTTAATGAGGCCACGGCAATCCAGCAAATGAGCAAAGAAGGCGGTTATGGATATTATTTTTGGAAGTATAAAGACGGTGCCCAAATCAGCGGAAAATGGGGACAGAAATGCTGCATATTTCCTGAGCAACAGCTCATGATAACATATCTGGCAGAGATAAAAGATGATCCGGATGCCGTACTGCTTACAATGGAGAAAGAAATATTGCCATTCTATGGGATGTGATTGGAAATAATAATAAAAACAGAGTATAAAGAAGGCAGCCTACAACTTAATTGACAGGCTGCCCTTTCTATTCGCTATGCTATATCATAATTACCTCTGCTCAGCCATAGCCACAATAGGGGACTCTTTTAACTTTCTTATTTCCAGCATTAACATTACCGCCGATATCAACAATGCGGAAAAATCTGAAATGGAACCAGCAATCCAGATACCGTTCAGAGCAAGAAAGTGAGGAAGAATTAATACAAGTGGAATTAATATAATAACCTGACGCAGCAAGCTCAGTACCATAGAGATAAGAGCCTTTCCAATGGATTGGAAATAATTAATACATGCAGACTGAGCACCCACAGTAAAGATTGCAAACAGATACAGGCGCAGACCATTGGAGGCAAGACGAATTAACTCGGTGTCATCGCCGTTAAAGATCTTAATAGTTGCAACCGGAAATAGTTCAATCATAACCCATCCAAAGAGTGTGATACAGGTATTAACAACCATGGAATAAAACAATGCCTTCTTCACACGGGAGGTATTACCGGAGCCATAATTATAACCAATAATCGGTTGGGCACCTTGATTAACTCCAAAGGCAGGCATAAGGATCAGCATGGCAATGGAGGTGATCAAAGAATAGGCTCCCACGGCAAGATCACCGCCATATTTTTTTAGACTAGTATTAATTACAATGGTAACAAAACTAGCGGATACCTGCATTATAAATGGGGATACCCCTATGGATGAAATTTCACTAATCGTAGTATAATTCAGTTTCATGTGCCGTTTTCTTAGGCGAATTGTACTTTTCGAGGATAGGTAATAAACGACCCAAATAGAGCAAACTGCCTGTGAAATTAGTGTAGCAAGAGCTGAACCGGCTACACCGAGCTTGAATATGAAGATAAAGATAGGGTTTAAAATCGTATTTAAGATTGCACCAATCAACATGGTTTTCATGGCTGTTTTTGCATCTCCCTGGGAGCGAATAATCGGATTAAGACCAAAGCCTACGTTCTGAAGTACCGCACCTGCAAGAAGAATGGTTGCAAAGGTCTTTGCATAAGGCATGGTATCCTCACTTGCACCAAGCAAATGAAGTAATGGTTGAAGAAATATTAGCCCCAGTATTGTAATAATAACGGATAATATAAGTGTAAGCAGAAAGGCGTTACCAACGATCCGCTCAGCCTCTTCAGTTTTCTGTTGACCCAGCTTTATAGACACAACACTCGCGGCGCCAATGCCGACAAGCATACCCACGGCCATAATAATGTTAGTAATTGGGAAGGTTACAGCTACCCCCGATAATGCCAGGGAGCCAACACCTCTTCCGATAAAGATTCTGTCGACAACACTATATAAAGCATTTACAAGCATTCCGATTACAGCTGGTACGGAGAGCTGAAAGAGAAGCTTGCCGACGCTTTTAGATTCAAGATCTTTCGTTGCATTCAAAATTCATATTCCTTCTTTCCTTTAAAATATAATCAATTCACATGAGAATCTATAATGAATTGATGCGTTCATCTGAACTGATCAAGGAGTATGACGGAGGATTCCTGGATCAATGGACATAAAACGCAATTCTATTTTACACTACTATATTTGGAAAAGCCAATAATATTTGTAATAACATCTATTATTAAACGGTTACGTTTCGTATTTAAGAGAATTAATGCTTGGAAATAGAGGATGCTTATTTGCTCAAGATACATTCAAACTGATTTATAACAATTGGTTTATCTTTAAGATGTTTGCTAACTTATTTATATTAATGAATATGGTGGACTGTAAGTAGAATTTTTCTCAGAAACAGCAAGTAAAAAAATAAAAGTGGAATAAACCAATAAATCGGTATATTATGGAGTGTAGATGTAGTTTAACAAAACTGATATTAATTGGAAAAAATCAAGGTGCCATAAAAGCAATGTTGTAAATTAGAAAGCGATCCTTGTAAGATAAAAGTCAGTAAATGAATAATTCAGCGATAAATCTTTAGCATTAATTTAACCAACTATAAAATACATATGGGATGGGTGGAAAAATGAAAGAAAGACATGAATTGGCCATACTACGTAATATTAGCATTAGAAATCGACTGTTACTAACGTTTCTGCTCACATCCTTTGTTCCCCTTATTCTAATCAGCATTCTAAGCTTTAAGCTCTATACCAAAACTATGGAAGAAAAGATCTCAGCCTCGGCTATTCAATTACTTTCCCTTGTTAATGTAAATATGATTACGGAACTTGAAAAATACCAGTATCTTTGCGGTTCCTTCTGCACAAATGAAACAATTCAGGATGCCTTGTTGGTTGATAATATGACTAGCGGTGAAAAGAACAAGGTTGTTCGTAACATTCAAGAATTGGTAAGAAATCAGATTATATATCCGGCACAAGCAAAGAACATAACCATATATGATCAAAATGGAGCGATCTTTTATGATCTTGGATTTGATGGCTTCTATGATGCGGATAAAGAGAAGATATTGAGCGATATCGGAGTTCAAGCACCAAATGATAGCTGGAGTTATGTAAAGACCTACCGCCGCCGTAACATCATTACCCTTGGACGAAGAATCCTGGATGGCTATAGTGATACTAAGGTGCTGGGCTATACAGTGATATCCATTGATGAAAAGCTATTTTCAGAGACGGTACTAACTCCTGTGAATCTGGAGGAGGGCTCCAATATTTTATTCATGAAGCCGGATGGAACTGTATTATCCTCCTGGGATAGAACGGTAGATCTTGGAATTACCTATCAGAATCAAGAGTTAATTAATCAATTACAAAAGAATTATCCTAAGAAGAGCGGTTCCTTTACCATGAAAAGCGAACAGGATTCTCAGCTTATTACCTTTAGCTACAATAAGAATTTTAATCTCTACTTTGTATCCATTATACCGTTTTCCTATATTAATTCGGAAACCGATACGGTTGTTCGCCAGTTGATAATGGTGGCGTTGCCGTTACTGTTATTTTGTACAATCATCACACTGATAATTTATCTGAGTATATCAAAGCCAATTAGTAAAATGATTGCCCATTGCAACCAGATCTCCTCCGGTAATTTTAAGGAACGGATCGAGGATCAGCACAGGGATGAGCTATCCTTTTTGTCCGTTAATTTTGACAACATGGTGGAGAAGGTGGAGGAGCTGCTCTATGAGCAGAAGGCAGATGAGAAGAAAAAGCGGGAGCTGGAGATGCAGATGCTTCAATATCAGATTAATCCCCATTTTCTATTCAATACGCTAAACTCCCTGCGGCTGGTGGCGGCAATGAATCAGGACCATGTGGTATCCGATGGTATCACAGCCCTTGCAAACCTTCTAAAGAATGTATTAGTAGACAAACATGAGTACATAACCATTCGAGAGGAAATCGAAAATCTTAAGAATTATTTTGCAATCCAGGGCATTCGGTATGCGGGGAATTTTCAGGTAAGCTATGAAGTGGAGGAGAGTCTGATGTCCTGTGCTGTTCCAAAGCTGATACTGCAGCCGCTTGCGGAAAATTCCATTACTCATGGCACAACAGAGAGTGGCTTGATTATGGATATTAAAGTACGCTGCGTCCGAGAGGAGGAGCATATCCGGTTGGAGATATCAGATAATGGCAAAGGCTTTGACCTGGCAAGCGTAAACCAAAAGAGCATCGGCGGAATCGGAATACCCAATGTAAATGATCGTATCCAGCTTAACTTTGGAAATGAATACGGACTATACATCACCAGTGAACCTGGAAAAGGAACCGTATGCAGCATCACGCTGCCGAAGGTACAACCTACACCGGAGAAGCCGGAAGGAAGGTTGACACTTGATCAGGGGAAGGGAGGAACCGGGAATGTATCAGATACTATTGGTGGATGATGAACCTATTGTTAAAATAGCACTTCGCTCCATTGTTCAATGGGAGCAATATGGATATCAAATCTGTGGAACGGCCTCTAATGGGGAAGAAGCCCTTGCCATGGTGGAGAAACATAAGCCTCAGATTGTAATCACGGATTTAAAAATGCCTGTTATGGACGGGATAGAATTGATTAAGAATTTGAAAGAGAAAGGCTTTCGGGGTGAAATACTGGTACTAAGTAATTATGAGGACTTCGAACTGGTAAGAAATGCATTGGTACATGGGGCTGCCGATTATCTTTTAAAGGTCAGTATCGATGGAGAAGCTCTGCTGGATCGTATATCGAAGGCAATTAATAAGTTACAGGAGAGGAAACTGATCTCTATGGCAGCAGCTGCTGAAGAAAATCCTGAGCTGCTTATAGTCAAAAGAAGCAATATTATTAAGGAATTTCTAACCCAGGATAAGCCGGTCGAGCAATTTATTTCTGCACAGCCGGAGACTATATTCCTGCAAGAGGATGTACATTACTCCTTATGCTATGTATCCTTTGACCGATCTGCAAGTAATAATTCGGGCGAATATTCAAAGTCTTTAATAAGAAGTATTGTCCTGGAGGCGCTGCAGGAGCAGAGTAATTCCTTATGGTTTTCTTTGGATCAATATAGTCTTTGTATTCTTCTTGGGGTAGAGGATATTACAGAGGATACACAGCTAAAGCAGTTTGCCGGAAAGCTTGCGACAAGGTTCCAGGTATATCATTCATTAAAGCCTGTAATCTGCTATGACTTTGATGTGAAGGGATATGACTTACTTCATAAATCTTATCATATGCTTCTCGAAGTGTTAAAGCTTCAATTCTATGGTGAGCTGTCAATAGAAGATGGAAAGGAAATCTGCCCACAGCATTATATGTCCTTTATTCAATATAAGGACTTAGCTGAAGATATTCAGCGCAACGGCTCATCCATGTTAACCAGAAGCATGATTGCAATAGAGGAAATCATTATGGCCAGCAAAGAGCAGCATATCTATCCTGAGATAACCTGTCGTTTCTTCATTAAGGTACTGGAATATCTCGAATTTTTATCAAAGGACATGAGCCTGCTTACCCATGAATATCTGGCAGATATGAAAGAGTTCCTCCGCTTTAGCAGTAGCAGCAAAGAATTACTATCCTACCTGGAGCAGTCCCTGCAGGCGATCTATCTGCTCCAGGAAATTGGGGAAACAGATACGGCCAGGTATAAGAATGAAATTAACAAGGCTATAAAATATATTGAGAAGAATTATCAGCAGAAGCTGACCCTGACTTCCATTGCGGAGCATGTGAACTTTAGTACCAATTATCTTTGCAAATCCTTTAAGGAAGAGGTGGGTGTGAATGTAATCGGATATATTAATAATTTTAGGATGAAAAAAGCGGGCGAAATGCTGAAGCAGAAGGATAGTATGGTGAAGGAGATATCTTTGAATGTAGGGATAGAAGATCAGTTATATTTCTCCCGACTCTTTAAGAAATACTATGGGATGTCGCCTTCTGAGTATAAGAATTTATATATGCAGTAAGGGGAGCAGGTTCAGCATAGTGATTATAAGTAGAACAGAGAATGCATGCTACATAGAAAATATACGTGGATCGGTGAGGACATTTAACCCAGAGGATATACAAGATGAGACGGGATGTTAATTACAGCATCTCGTCTTTTATTGGGGTTCATATAATTAGCAATCGAATTACATTCCTGCTATGTTAACTAAGAGATGACTTTCTGAACAGACAATCATAATATATGGACTAGCGCCGTAATTTTATCTATATCAAGCTTAATTTCATCCATATGAAGATCTGGCGGAAGTTGATATTATACATACGACGGATAATTTTATTTATATACGGGGGCAAGAGGTAATTATATAATAATTATAACAAATCGTTACAGGAACGCCGGCAAAAGTAATGAGTTGTTAAATGGAATGATAGGAAAGAGGAGGGCGTACATTTGAAACGAAAATACTTAGCAGTACTTTTAACGGTTGTTATGCTTATTTCTATGGCGGGGTGTTCTAATAACAACAAAGCAGCGAATACAGATACCGATACAGTGAAAACAACCGAGGGCAATGCAACACAAGCACCGGTTGATCAGACGGATAGTTCAGAGCCGGTAGAAGAGCAGGAGCTTAATATTGCAATCTTCCAGGGCGGTTATGGTGATGAGTATTGGAACGCAGTAGTAAAGTTATTTGAAGAATCCCATGAGGGTGTCAAGGTAAATATGACCATTAGCCCAACCATCGGTGATATCATCAGACCTCAGATCGTAGCAGGAAACGCACCTGACTTTATTTCCGATAACGACAATGCTCAGGATGGCGTAATCTTATCCATGATCAAGGAAAATGCACTATTAGAGATCTCAGACGTATTCGAGGGGCAAAATTATGCAGGAACCGGCACCTTAAAGGACGATATCAAGGACGGTCTGTTACAGAGTGCAAAATGTGCACCTTACGGGGATAGCAAGATCTATCTTGCACCCTTTAACACAGGACCTCAGGGTTTGATTTATAACAAAACTTACTTTGATCAGAAGGGCTTGCAGGTTCCAAAGACCTGGGATGATTTCTTCGCGCTTGGTGAGAAAGCTAAGGCAGATGGCAGAGCATTATTTACCTATCAGGGCATCTATCCCGGATACTTAGAAGAAATGCTATGGCCGGCGATTGCAAATGCAGGCGGAATGGAAGCACTGAGCAAAATCTTCAAATATGAAGAAGGTTCCTTTAATAATGAGACCGTACTGAGTGTGCTCAGAAACATGCAAAAGATTGGTGCAGACGGTTATCTGTTAGAGGGAACTGTCGGAATGAACCATACGGAATCCCAGTCAGAAATGATGCTTGGTAAATCCTTATTTATAACCAATGGTACTTGGATGGAAAGTGAAATGGCAGATGCGCCAAGAGAAGACGGCTTTGAATTTGCTATGGCAGCAATGCCTACTACCGCAACGGATGGTACACAATATGTTTTGGATAGCTGCGAACAGTTCTCCATCCCTAAAGCTGCTAAGAATCCAGAGCTTGCAAAAGAATTCTTAAGATTCTTATACAGTGATGAATCAGTAGCCTTATTTGCACAGAATTCCGGTTCCGTATATGCAACAAAGACGGGTCGTGAGGTGTCAAAGCAGTACTTAACCAATGCAATCTATAACATGTACGGAATCTATGACCAGCCAAATGTAAAATCAATTACGCTGAACTTTGAAACCCTACCGAGTAACTGTAAGGTTGTAGTAAGCGATGAAATCTTTAATCCGATCACCTCGGTAATGAATGGTGAAATGACAGCAGAGCAGTGGGCTGAAAGCGTTGAAGCAGCATTTGCGCAGATTCGTGCGGATAAAGCGGCAGCAGGGGAATAAATCAGTTGATAACATTATTATAAGACAAATCATTGGTGAGAGTGTCTCAAAACAAGACTCAAGGATACCTCCTGGTTTTGAGACACTTTTCTTTTAAGGAGTGGAGAGCTTGAATAAAAACCCCAAACTATTTATCGCAGTGTGCACTTTACCAGCGGTTATATTAACGATCATCTTCATGATCATACCGATGTTCAATGCGATATATCTCTCGTTTACTGATTCCACAGCTTTGAGTGTGGGGACTAACAGTAAATTTGTGTTCTTGGATAATTACAAATACATGTTTCGTGATAAATACTTTCTTCAGGCTCTGGCTAATACACTAAAGCTTTTACTGGTGGTGCCGCCGATTACTATATTTTTCAGTTTGCTGTCTGCTTCGATACTGACCCAGAGCAGGCTGAGAGAAAAGGCCTTCTACCGGACAGTATATTTCTTTCCAAGCATTATATCACTGACCCTCGTGGGAATTATCTGGTCCTTTGTATTTAATCCGACAAAGGGAATCTTAAATCATCTACTGGAACTGGTGGGGCTGGAGAACTTAAAGCATGCCTGGCTTGGGGAGAGTAAGACAGCGTTAGCCTGTATTGGAGTGGCACTTGTCTGGCAGGCGGCGGGTTATTATATGGTAATGCATATAGCGGGAATCGATGGAATATCACGAGATGTCTATGAAGCAGCAGAGATTGACGGAGCAACCGCGGCTCAGAAGCTGATGCGGATTACAATGCCTATGCTTAAGAATACCATAGGCATCACCTATGTTCTAAGCTTATCGGGAACGATCAATTTAAGCTTTACCCTGTCCAATGTTATGACGGCGGGAGGACCAAACGGCGCCTCCTCGGTTCTGTTGCAGTATATGTACCAACAAGGTATGAATAATGCGAACTTTGGCTATGCCATGGCAATTGCCATGTTTACCTTATTTATGGCCGTTATTATATCTGCAATATCACGCAAGCTTACCATGGGTAATGAATAGGAGGTAAGAACATGGATGCCAGTAAAACATCAAGAATTAAGAGGCAGATGATTAATTGGATATTAAGGGTGATCTTGATCATCGGAACAATCATATTCCTATATCCCTTTGTATGGAATATCATATCCTCCTTTAAAACCAATAAGGAGTATTTGACTGATCCATATGCGTTGCCGTCAGGCTTTCATATAGAAAATTATATTAACGCAATAGAGGATGCCAATATGGCTTCGTATTTCCTGAATTCGATCTACGTGGTTGTACTGTCTACCCTGTTGCTGCTGATATTTGTGATACCGATTTCCTATGTACTATCAAGATACCGCTTTTTTGGTTCCAAAGTAATCACCACGATTTATATGGCTTGTATCTTCCTTCAGGCGACCTATATTATGATACCGTTATTTTTGGAAATTCAGGCAATCAAGGCACTCAATAATCTGAGTGTCATATGTCTGGTTTACGCTGTTATGCAGTTTCCTTTTGCAATCTTTACGTTACAGGGGTTTATGTCCTCCCTATCCAGGGAGTATGAGGAGGCAGCGCGCATTGATGGAGCTACAAACTGGGGAATTCTCAGAAGGATTGTCATTCCCTTATGTAAACCCGGAATTGCAACGATTACGATGCTTACGGCGATGGGATTTTGGAATGAATACCCGTTGGCACTGGTACTGCTCACGGATGAGAGAAAGAAGACTATTCCCATCGGTCTTGCAAATTTGTTTGAGGTTCAGCGCTTTGCCACCAATTGGGGCGCATTATTTGCGGCGTTGGTTATTGTACTCATTCCGACAATGATAATCTATCTGATCGGACAGAAATATTTATTGCAGGGAATCCAGGCCGGAGGGCTGAAGGGCTAAGCTAGAGGGAGAGTAGATGGGGAAGTACATTGAGAAGGAAAATCATAAGCAAAAGGATAAGGATAAAGACACCGAGTATGTTAAGATTGTCCCAAGTGAACGCCAGCTAAGGCACCAGTGTCTGGAGTTCTATGCTTTCTTTCATTTTACCGTGAACACCTATACCGATAAAGAGTGGGGTAGCGGAACAGAAAGTCCTGAGATCTTTAACCCTGTACATATGGATGCAGACCAATGGGTGAGCGCTATCAAGGCAGCAGGTATGAAGGGGGCAATTTTAACCTGTAAGCATCATGATGGCTTCTGTCTTTGGCCAAGTAAATATACGGAGCATTCCATTAAGAAAAGCCCTTACCGGAATGGAAATGGAGATATCGTAAGGGAGGTAGCTGAGGCTTGTCGTAGGAGAGGGTTAAAATTCGGAGTATATCTTTCTCCCTGGGACAGAAATCATCCCTCCTACGGATATGGAAAGGCTTATAATGACTATTTCATAAACCAATTAGAGGAGCTGCTAACCTGCTATGGTGATATCTTTTGTGTTTGGCTGGACGGTGCTTGCGGTGAAGGAAATAATGGGAAGAAGCAGAGCTATGACTGGCAGCGAATCTATGATACGGTTCGTCGGTTACAACCGGGAGCTTGTATCACAGTCTGCGGTCCGGATATCCGCTGGTGCGGGAATGAAGCAGGTATTACAAGAGAATCGGAGTGGAGTGTGGTGCCGGAGCATTTATGCCTGGCAGAGATAATTCAGGAGAACAGTCAAAAAGAAGACAGCGATGAATTTCGCAGCCGGGAGGTGAGAAGCTCGGATCAGGATTTGGGCAGCAGGGAAAAGCTTTCCAGTGCAGATCAGCTAATCTGGTATCCGGCAGAGGTAAATACCTCTATCCGACCAGGCTGGTTCCATCATCCGGAGGAGGATGGTCAGGTTAAGACTGCGGAGGAACTATTGCAGATTTATTATGGGGCTGTTGGAGGAAATAGTACATTTTTATTAAATATACCACCGAATCGGGAAGGGCTGCTTCCTGATAGAGATATTCAGGTGCTGCAAGAGCTAGGGCAGCACCTGCGCAAGAGATTTGAAGACAATTTAATGCCACGGGCTGAGCTAACCGTGGATTGTGAAGATGAGAACCATGGAATTGATCAGGTGAGGGTAGATGATTATAACGAATATTATAAAGCACCGGATGG
>JAQZBD010000099.1 GCA_029239235.1 Herbinix sp. | reverse complement strand
GTTTATTAACTAAACAATTAACCTCGATCTTTGGATCGAACACATCCCTTATATTCATTCGGAGACTGTCCCACGTATTTTTTGAAAATATCACAAAAATGCCGGTAATTGTTATAGCCTACCATTTCGCTGACCTGAGCGACCTTATAGTCCCCCAATAAATATTCCTTCGCTTTCTTAATCCGCAGATTTGTAAGATATTTAATATAGCTCATACCTACTTCTTCTTTGAAGAGCACACTCAGATAGACTGGATTTAGTCCCACTTGTTCCGCTAGTTCATTCAAACCGATATCCTGACTATAATGGCTTCCGATATAGGCCAATAACTGCTTTATATCCCGGTGATTGACAGACTTATTCTGGGTTTCCATATTACCAATGATTTTTTCAAGAATTTTCTCTGAATAGGTATGGATATCCTGATAGGTTAATTTTGAATTCATCTCTTCGAAGGAAATATTGGAACTCCAATTACTTCCCTTTTCTTTCTCACTATAGAATTCCGACAGAACGCATAGCAAACGAAGGCATTCTCTTCGAAATTGATTAATCTCAGGAAAGTACGCCTGGACTGCCAGCATAAACTTCCGAAAGTGTTCCTTTAATAAATCTGTATCATTTTCGATAATGTTATCCAGCATCTTATCGGTTAACTCTTCCAACTCCTGTCTGCGAAAATCCAAATCACCCGGCTTACTTGCAGCTTTCTTTTTCAGCTCCTCCTGCTCAATCCACTTAAATACTTCTCTTACTTTATCTATGGTAATAGGTTTATCAATATAGCGCTTTACCCCCATGGATAATGCCCGTCGTGCATATTCAAATTCCTTAAAACCACTGATTACAATAAAATATGCTTCCGGCAAAAATTCCTTTGCCTCTTCGATCAGAGATAGCCCATCCATTTTAGGAATACGGATATCCGTAATGACAATATCCGGCTTTATTTCCTTAAGAAGAGCAAGTGCCTCTATACCATTGTAGGCAGCACCTACGACCTCACAGTTTAACCGCTCCCGCTTTATAATTGCTTCTATTCCACGTACAACGATGTACTCATCATCAATAACAACTAAACGATACATTCCTACCTCCTTTTTTGCTGCAGCGCTGTTTGTACTCAGTCCTAAATCATGTAACTTTCCTGATCAAAAAACACCTTCACTTCCCCCTCCTGATAAGGTATCGTGATACATACGGTTGTCCCAACATTAGTTCCGCTTGTTACAGTTACAGAACTATCAGAGCCATAGTTTAGTCGGATTCTCTCTTTAATGTTCTTGATACCGTAGCCCTTTTCCAGCTTACTCATATCCTGAATTCCGACACCATCATCCCTAATCGATAAATATAATATGTCCTTTCTTCTCCTTGCTGACAAATATATATTTCCAGCTCCAATCTGGGATTCCAGTCCATGGTAAACTGCATTCTCCAGAATCGGCTGCAGTAGAAAGGTTAGAATTTTATAGTCAAGGAGCTCTTCTTCCACATCAATATGAAGGATAAAGCGATCCTGAAACCGGAAGTTTTGAATCTTCATATAATCCTTCATCCAATCAATCTCATCTCGCAAAGCAATCAATTTATCGCCTCGGTTCAGGCTTAGCTTGAACATATTCGAAAGCGCCTGCACCATATCTGCAATATCATCCGCCTGTTCAATTAGTGCCATGAAATAAAGTGCATCCAGAGTATTATAGAGAAAATGCGGATTAATCTGGGACTGTAATAAAAGCAGCTGAGCATCCTTTTCTTTGATCTCCATATTCAGCAGATGCTCGCGAAGTTCCAGATTATTATTAACTAAAGCCTTAAACCGATTACCAATCCGTCCTACCTCACTGTCATCGAACTGGGTCATAACCTTACGTTTTCCTGCCTCAACCTCTGAAATGGTCTTTGCCAGCTGATTTAAGGGGTTTGTAATGTACCTGGAAATCAAGGTTGCTGCAGCAATGCTGACCAATATCATAGTAACCATGACCAGAATCACTATTCTCAGAATATAATCACTATCCTTCTCCAGCTCCTGCTTGGTAATTACATTCATGATGGACCAGCCTGTGATACTGTTGGTATAGGAGCTGAATAGAAATACGGAATTATCATTATTGTCGTAGGCATTGAGGATCTGCTGCTTCTCCTCATCCTTTCCTGTAAAATACACTACTCCTGCAGCATTCTTTCCCACTTCCGGTTTCATAACCATATAGCGATTTGTCTCAAAGCCCTCGGTATCCCTTCCAAAGGAATCCTCCCAGATCTTCTTATCGATACTCATAACCAGAAAGCCGAAGGGCTTCTGAGTGCTTGGGTTAATGAGGTGCTTGACATAGCAAAAGCAATCCTTGGCTTTATCCTCCAACAGCACATCGCTAGGGTAGAACACCTCTTTTCCTTTCGCCCCAATGGCTGCCTGAATCCACTCCTCATCCAGAAGCTGGTCCGTCGTATAGTAATGATTCAGGTATCCGCTGTAAATCTTACTTTTGGCATAATATCTCCAATTTCCTTGTGTGTTTACTACAAGAACACCGTTAATCAATGAATTATGAGCCGCAATATTACTGAGGGCGCTATCCACCGCCAGCTGATTTCTACTGGAGAAATAGCTGCTGCCATTGTTTTCTGACAGCATAATCTGAATAAATTTTTGATTTTCCAGAAGGGTTCTGCCTTCATCAATGATTTTTTGCAGGTAGATATCCATCATTTCACTGGATACTTGAAGATTATGTACATGAGAATTCTGATAATTGTTCTCTATCGTTCCTTTAGAAATCTGGAAAATAGTCATTCCAAGAAAAACGACCGGAATAACGATTAATAAAATCATTGCATAGACAATTCTTTTTCGCAGAGTTATATTGTTATTCCATAACTTTCTGATCTGCTGGCTCAGCTTCATTCCTGTTTTACCTTTCATTCCTTTCTTTCTAATAGCAGAAATATCTCGAGTTATTATCTCAGCTTTATTCTTCGGCTTATAAATGTTTTACATATTTTCAACAATTTTGCTATTTTTATATCCATTTTTCCTAGCCTTATTATATACATTTTACATATTATTTCAACTAATTTTCGCATTATAGTGCATAAATAATAAAATTTTTTATATTATTCTCCTTGTATTATTTGTTGCGCATAAAAATACTTCATAAAAAATAAAAAAACCGGACATTCTTCCATCCGTATCTTCTGTTGTATTTTCTTCTTACTCCTGATATCTAAGTCTATGGTAAGCCTCACGATAACATGTCCAAATATAAAAATACATATAATGTAAGGTAGGGGGATAGCTTGAACCTGGACAATTACATATTAGTTTGAAGTATATTAAAATAAATATGTCCGGAAAATCGGAATAAAATTAGATGGATGCGTATTTTATCACAGAAGTTACATACATAAATGCTTGATTGATGGGATCTATTGTTATATGATTACATAAAGTAAACTTTAGGGAAGAGGCAAATCTATACTATGAAAAGGAATAAGAAGGTTCTTTTGTGTAAAGTATTTATATGTATTGGTATGTTAATCGTACTCCCCTTTACTAGCGGTATAGCTAGAACTTATTGGACAATAATCACTCTTTCACTTTATATTGTTGTAGATCTAATATTTTTTATAGCTTCAATGAGAAAGAAATAATATTATTTTGCTACATATGAAGTATTCTATGGTGAAGAATAATAAAGAGGCAAACATAGCCAATTATATAGGAGGTCTACAAATGATATATAGAACAGCGACCATTGACGAAATCGATACGTTGGCGAAATTAAGAAAACAACAGCTAGTGGATGAAGGGATTTCTGATAATAAAGATATTGATACCGAATTACATGATTTTTTTACAAAGAAAATGAAGGATGGTTCATTGGTGGAATGGGTTGTAGAGGAAAAGGGCAATATTATAGCTACCGGTGCGATTGTATTCTATGAATTCCCTCCTACATACACAAATAAGAGTGGGTTAAAAGGCTATATTACCAACATGTATACCGCACCTGCCTATCGGGGACGTGGAATTGCTACTTCCTTATTAGATAAATTAATCGCCGAGGCAAAGGAACGAAAAGTCGAAAAGCTTTGGTTAGGGGCATCTAAGATGGGACGTCCTGTTTATTTAAATTATGGCTTCAAGGAAACCGATGAATGGCTGGAGCTTAATTTCTAGTTTTCTAATTGACACTTGAGTGTACACTTTTTGCTTGTAACACTCCTGACCTTTAGTAATTGTAACATTTTGAAATAAGTATAGAAGTTCATATATATATAATTTAATAAATATAGAAGTTATTAAGTATAAAGTTATTAAGTATAAAAGTTATTAAGTATAAAAGTTGAGGCTGGACATTTAGTCCAGCCTATTTGTTTCACCTTTTTTGTATCGTTTGTTTCTTAAGTCTTTTTATTCATTAATTCCATTATTTTTTATTTACTAACTCTTTATTCGTCTATCCTTTTTTTCTTTTCTCTTATACAGTTCCGGATGCGCCTTCTCAAGCTTAGTACGTCTTATAATCCAAAAAACCCCTCCGCCAATTAAAAGTACCATCAAGACATCAAATACAACCAGCAGTTTCATCCATGATGACATAGTTGTCTTTACAATTGCACCGGGAGCCATTCCTTGCATTGCATTAGAATTAACGATTGTATAACTAATATTATGAAGAGCATTTCTCATTGTAGAACGAGCTGTTGCTGAATCATAATCCGTTAATCCCCACATTGCCGGCATATACATACAAAGATAGGTATCACAGCCTGTACGAATTGCAAGGTCTCGGAGATTGTTCTCTCCCCATACCCAGTAATCGGATACTACCATTCCCTGGAATCCCCACTCCTTACGAAGTACATTGTTTAAAAGTGCATAGTTACACTCACCAACTATGGTTCCAACACTATTCTGAGCTGCCATAACAGCCGTTGCCGCACGCATGGTTTTGGTTGTTACCGTACCTTCATCATCCGAGGTATAATTGATCGTCATAGTTGCTTCTTCAATAGCAATCTCAAAAGCTTTTAAATATAGCTCACGCATGGTCTGCTCATCAGCCCAATACGCTCCTAACTCCGCTCTTCCTGTCTCCGTCTCATTCAAAGCAAAATGCTTAACGTAGCAGAACATACCTTGATCTCCTGCACCTGAAATAATGCGTGCCGCCAGTCTTCCTGAAAGTACCGGATCCTCTGAATAATATTCAAAAACACGACCAGAGAAAGGGGATCTATGAAGGTTAATTGCAGGGCAATACCATCCATTAATATCATTTTGCAGGGATTCCTGACCGAATGCCGCACCTACCTCATATAAAAGCTCTTCATTCCATGTAGCTGCAATCAGTGGTGCAAACCCAAAGGAGGAGCTCTTGGTCATATCATAGCCGTTATCAGCACCTTTTACCTTTAATCCGTTAGCACCATCATATTCTTCTGAGGATGGAAGGCCAATGGAGTCAACTTTTCCAGTAACATAAGCTGCACCGGAGAAGTTCATTAGAATTCCATCCTTATCAGCTTCCCAGTCAATCTGGTCAAGGAGCAGCTCCCACTTCTCATCATTGTAGCTAAGACCTCTTAAATCTGCAAGCACAAGTCCATTATCTGCCTTCGAGATAGGCGCTTTTGCTGCATATACAAGACTGCCTTCCACATTACCGAATTCTTCGTCCGTATTTACATCAAAAGTGATTTCTTTATTCATCAGCACTGCAAACTCTTCCTGGAGCTCTTTGCTTCTGTTCTCAGCAGTTTTTGGCTGCGTTCCTGACCAATTAGTACGGCTTAAGATAGAAGAATTTTTGTTCATATAGTCGCTGCTTACCTGAAACTGGTTTGAAGCCGCAATATATTGAGCATTCTCATCAGCTTCCTTTGAAGCAGGATATCCCAAAGAATTTCCTTCATTATCAAGAGCAGATTGGGCAAGTATTTCGCTTTTACGAATATGCTTCTCATCAGAACCGTCATACCAGATAGTCTCCGGCTGAGTTACTGTATTTTCTGCAATAACCTCATGGCTGTTCTTGCGTAAGGAGATGATATAGTCCCCTTCTTCTAGCATATAGCAGCCTATCGTTCCATTTGGATTCTCATGAACATAGGAGTAGGAAACCATATCCTCCATGTCAAATTCAAGTGTTAATGTCTCGGATTTTCCAGGCTCTAAAAGCTCTGTTTTATCAAATTCAATGAGATTTACAATGGGCTTCTCAATCTTATTTTCCTGATCAAGCTCTGTATAAGGAGCGGTATAGTAAAGCTGTACTACATCTTTACCAGCCACAGCACCGGTATTTGTTACCTTCACAGTAGCGGTAACGGTTCCATCCTGCTGAGTAAGGCTCATAAGTTCCTGTTGGAAACTTGTATAGGATAGACCATATCCAAAAGGATAGCATACAGCACCTTCACTTAAAATTGAGCCCTGGTTATCCAGTTCACCGTAAACAAAGGCATCATCCACCGCATCTGCTGTTTCATAATAGCGGTAGCCCATATACATACCTTCTTGATAATCAGTAAACATACGGCTGATTTCTTTTCCGCTTCCACTTGTAAATCCAGCTTTTGTAAAATTCGCATTACTGTAAGTGAAAGCTCCGATATTCTGATAAGATGGATCTTTTGTAAAATCAGTTGCATAAATATCAACGGTACGACCAGAAGGATTTACATCTCCGTCCAGAAGAGAGGACAAGGTATTAAATCCACGTTCTCCGGGATGACCCACCCATAAAATCGCATCTGCTTCCAGATCTCCGCTAAGAAGTGGCGCCATTTCCATTGCAGCGGAAGTTACTAAAATAACAACAACACTGCCACAGGTTTCCTTTGCTGCGTGAATGGCACCTTTTTCATTTTCTGAAAGTGCCAGATAATGAGGAGTACCATCTTCATAAGCATCGTACTTTTGATCCTGTCCTTCCTGGCCTAAGCGGGTGATAAATACAATACCTGTTGTATCTGAAGCAGGCTCAAGATCATCATAGATTGCCGGATCGTATTCGTAGATTTTGCAGTCACCGCCGAGAACTGTTGCCGCATCCCCCGCTGCAAGAGTTCCTTCCGCCTCCAGCAAACCTACCGGATCAGGGGAAGCCTTCATCAGATCCGCAGCACTTGAGTTAATAGTAAAGCTAGCTAGTCCTTCCTCCGGTGTTACCGGATCGACAACCCATTTTGCTGATCCGCCGGAAGTCTCCTGACCGTAGGACGGAGCCAGATATGCCCGCCCAAAAGGCATAACAGTGCTTTCTTTTGCCAAAGGAAGAATACCATTGTTCTTTAAAAGAATGCTCCCCTCCTCCGCAACCCGCTGGGCAACTTCATATGCACCTGCTGTGGATTCATCATTATTGGTAAACAGTGTTTTGTAATAATCTGTATCCCAATTTTCCGTACCCTTCGTCAATTCAATGTAATCCTTACCTTTTCCGACATAAGTGTCCAAGGTAGATGGCAAGATAACCGCAGCAATGTTAGCGATAAGTGTAATCACCAGAAGTACTGCCATAATCGGAACAAGTATCCTTCGGAACACCCGATTTGACATTTTAAGTTTGTCTTTTTTCATACTTTCTCTCTCCTAATCCAGTTAAATAATTTTCATCCCACGAGTCATCTTAAAAAATAAAAGACGCATCGTCAACCGATGCGTCCCAGCCTTGCAGATTATGGCATAAACTTATGACCGTCCGTTCTATCTGCCTGTATTATTCTATATTACAGTACCTAAGCAAAAGCATAAGGGCAGTTACCTGCCCTTATGCTTCTCTTTCCTTTTCTGTTGTTTCAGTTCAAATTGAAATTGCTTCTCAGCCTCACGTTGTTCGCGAGAACAAGTCTTTCTTTCAATTTTCTGCTGTTCCTGTTGAAGCTTCAGAGCTAATTGCGATTTTGTCCCAACGCCCACATGATCCACCTGTTTCCTAACTTCTCTTTGAAGTCTCTTTGGATTAATTTTTTCTTTTACTTCTTTTTCAGTAACAACAGAAGGGCTAAATCGAAGCTCATAGTAATTCTGCAAAATAAATTCCTGAATTTCATAGTCCTTTGGCTCTGCCCCAAATGTAATTTTACATACAGTGAGCTTACCTGAAGATATTTGTTCAAAAATTCCAACCCAAAATGGGTCTTCAAAATATACTATTAATCTCCCTGATACTTTGTCCATTATAATCCCTCCTTAAAGATTTAATGAACAAAGAACGGACAACCAAGGAGGCAGGTTACTGACAACATTAATCTATATTGCTTCCGGACTACCAACCGGAACGTGTTTTTATCTTTGTATCTATATTATATCAACCACTTTTCAAAAATCAATACATTTACAATGTATCTTGAAAAACAAACATTTCTTTTCATCTAAGAAATCAGGCATAACTTGGGATAGGCAGAAGGATGCTAAGATGGAACATATCATCCACGATAATCGTTGCCTCTCCACCGTACTTTTCCGCAATCATACGAATCGATTTCATTCCGTAACCGTGATAGCCTCTATCCCCCTTCGTAGTCTCCGGTAGATCGCCTTTCATCGTGATGCTTCCAGTATAGTAATTGTCCACTGTAATAACAAGCATACCTACTTTTTCACGAACCAAGACACTGATAATACGATCCTGTTCCTCCTCTAGATCGGAGACTGCCTCAATGGAATTCTCCAAGGCATTTCCAAATAAGGAACAGATGTCTCCTACCGGCATGAAACTTAGCTTACTCCCGTCAATCATACAGGAAAGGCGTATTCCATGCTTCTCGCAATAGATGCTCCGCTCCGTTAGAATTGTATCCAGTGTTTCGTTCCCTGTTCGAATTGTGGAATCGTAAATACCGATCATTTCTTTTATTTCCCGGATTTCCCTATGATCCACTGCTGCGTCCCGGTGCTCCCACTGCTCAATCTGATGCTTCATATCATGGCACTTGATGTTAATCAGCTCTATATTTTCCTTACTCTGCTCATACTGTTTTTGCCCCAGTATGTAGAGTCTTTGCAATGCTTCATTCTCCTGCTCCATCTCCCCTTTTTCCAGGATACCGGAGCGTAGGAATAAAAGAAAAATACAGCAAAAAATCGAAAACAGGCGGGTGATGATCATGAGTGTCTGGCTCTCTCCTGCATATGCATCTCTTGCACTGCTGAGTATAGAAACAATAATCACAGTAGTAACCGACAAAATCATCAGATTTCTCTTTACAATCCCGGTTGATTCTAGTTTCACGGTATTTCTTGCAAACAGCACATAGATTAAAGCATATACAATCGTAAAAACCACAATCTGTAACAATGTATATTGAAGCAGCTGCATCGGGCTTGCTCCGCTAACGAATTCCCACGCCGTTGACAGCGGCATTTGACAAATCTGAGAAGCGATATGCTGTACCATATATCCGGATACGGCACACAAAATCAGGGAATAGCTTGGTTCCTCATAGCATACAAATAAAAAGATTTGTGAGAGTACGAAGGTAAGCATATAACACAAGGTATTCCGAATTACCCAATAACTACTTTGATAGCAAAACCAAAAAATCAGATAGCTTATAGGCAAAATTATCGTAAGGGAGATTAAGAACCTGGCAATAAAATGCGCCTTTTTTCTAAATGGTACTGCAAACATCAAATCCCCTATCACCAATTGGATGACAAAGTAATTCATAAAAAATTGAATTGTCATACTATGCCCCTCCTTTAGAATAATAGAGGCTTAGTTCTTCCAGAAACTTCTTTTTCCTTGGATGACTGACCTGAAGCTCATCCGTTCCAACCTTAACTGTATATCCGCGAACCCATTCTATATGACGAGGATTGATCAGGTAGCAGCTGTTGCAACGTAGGAATTCCCATTCACTCAGCTGTTTTTCCGTATTACTCATTGTTCCTCTAACCTTCAGCTCCTCCTCAGCCAAATGATAGGTAAGATTATGCCCACGAACTTCTACATAATATAATTCATCGGAGGAGATTCGCCTCATACCCATAGATAGCATGATAACGATATCCTTCTGTCTGCTCATCTTTATTGAAGTCATGGCTCTTTTCATTTTAAATGAAAAATCCGAATAGGACAGCGGCTTTACAATAAAATCAAGTGCCTCTGCTTCATACCCCTTCACGGCATACTGTGCCATATTGGTAACAAAGATTAGTACCGCTTGCGTATCCAGTTTCCGAAGACGCAAGGCACCATCCATTCCGTTCAAACGCGGCATCTGAATATCCATAAACACCAGATCCACACCTCTGTAACCTTCCAGAAATGCTAGAGCGTCCTGATACCAGGTAATCTGAAATTTATCCTCTAAGGTTTGTGAATACTTGTTCAGATATCTCTCAAGCGTATCTGCTGCTATTTTATCATCTTCCACAATTGCAATTGAGATCATGATGGTTTCTCCACCTTCTTAAATAATTGTACAATAAACAAAAAAAGAGTTTTAACAGTGTTAGAAGTATTCATCACAATTAAAACCCTAAGGATAAGTTTAAGTGTACTTAGTCAAGATTGCAATAGTAAGATGAAATTATTTATTTTACCAAAGCTTTACAGCCCCCGTTTCGCACCCCACACAGCAAGCTCCAGCACACTCTGTAAACCCAGCTTATCCTTTAACTGTACTGCCAGCTGCCTGACATAGGCCTCGCTATAATTTAGTTCCTTAGCAATCTCATGATATTGCAGGCATCGCACCTTGCATTTAATGAGCATCTGTTCCTTCTCCGTTAGGTTTTTCAAATCATTTACATGAACTACTTCCTCTGAAGAACTGCGAACCCCTTCCAGCGAGAGAATATCCTTACTCCATACCTCAAAGCCATGATATACATTTCTTATTACTGATACGAAATCCTCCAGGCTTGCCTCTTTGTAAATAAATCCACTGCATCTGTATTCTCTTGCCTTACGCACGTTTACCGGCTCAACATAAGAGGTCAGTATAATGATATTAATATCTTTGTTGTATTTTTTAATGCGCTTCGTGGCTTCCATTCCATCCATATTCGGCATTTTGATGTCCATTAAAACGATATCCGGGATGTTTTCCCTGCAAAAGCTGACTGCCTCCAAACCATCGGCTGCCATTCCTATGACTTCTATATCCGAAGCATCCTTTAATCGCATTTTTATTCCGTCTCTGACTAGCGATATATCATCAACAATTAAAACTTTTATCATAACATCTCCTCCTGATTGAATGGAAGCTCCACCGCGATGTGAAACCCTTCCTCCAAGGTTGAATCAAAATAGATATTTCCACCTAATGCCTGTATCCGCTCCTCCATGGCTGTTAACCCTCTGCCTTTATGTATTGAATTACAGCCGATACCATCATCTGAAATAAACAATCGGATCGAGTTATCCTTATAACTCAATACCACTTCAATCCTTGCAGCCTTTCCGCAAAAATAAGAATTATTTACTGCCTCCATACAGGTTTTATAAATAACATACCCATGCTTGGCAGCGCTGATAGCCTTTTCATCAATACCGTGATGAGTAAATTCAATTTTCATTTCTGCTTTGTCAACCTTATGAAACAGAGATTCTAATGCTGTAATCATTCCCACTTCCTCAATGTCCATAGGCTTTAACTCTTCCAGAATCCTGCGCAGATTTATCCGAATTCCATTTGCCGTCTGATAGGCTGTCCGAATACAACCTTCAGCTTCCTCTTTATCGTCATAATGCTTTAGTGCATACTCAAGATTGATTGATACTACATTAATCATATTACTCAAATTGTCATGAATATCACCGGAAATACGGCTTCTCTCACTCTCAATCAATAATTTTGATTCCATTGTAATATCTTTAATGGACACTAAACTCCCCATTACTTGATTCATAGAATCATATACGCTTTTTAGGTAGAAATCATATAGACGTGGTTCCCCATTAACCTCTGACAAATAAAATCTAGTATGGTATAGCCTTGTCTTTTGATTAAACTGCATTATAATTTCATCGATTATGCTCTGATCCGGACACTTCATCTTAAATTCTTCTATCAGGTGCCGAATATGATATCCTTTTCTCAAGGGGAAGAGCTTAAATTCCTCTTCCGCCTTTTTATTAAATTCAATCATCTCGTTTTCTGTATTTAGTATAATTATAGCTTCCTCTGTGTTTTGAAAAACATCAACGGCGGCATATTGAGTGATATCAATTAAATTGAACTTAAATATTGATATGGTCACTAGAAGAAAGAATATGGCAAAGCTAACCGGAGTTATGTCAAAGCCCGGATCCTCAATCAATTTTTGGGAAGTCACAATATTCACCGTGGCGGTTATTACAATAGCCATGATGATTAATATGATCTTCCCATGTAATTTCCGATAATCCTGAAAGGATTTGATCATGATAATAATGATACTAATGATAATATATATATAAGTAATGCTGTAATTTATTTGAAAGAAACGACCCCAATGGGTAATTGCCGGATTCTCTATGACCTTATGAACCACAATTAAATTAAAATATTCTTTCGTTAATGCCGGTGCATAAGTCACAGCCAACGGCAACAAAATAGCTGCCCCCAGCATTTTGTTCTTTTTCGTCATCAATTCTGCATAGAACAGTGCAAAAAGCAGCCAAACGCCTCCGATAAAGCAAATCGGAAACAATGTGAAACGGATTGCAAACAACAGCTCCTGCGTTGTATTTGACATATTCTCAATCATGCCAAAGAACAGCCACAGAATCACCAAGATCTGTGCCAAGATGAGATAGAACCGAGTCATATTACGTTTTACCCGTAGATTGACTTGGACTCATGAACACCTCACCTTAGCGGCACATTTCTTGCTATTTTTCTATTTTCCCCAACTTGTACGCTAATTAAATAATCTACTGAATTTACCCACTCGAATAAAGATATAAAGTATAGGGCACCTTTTATTCGCGGTAAATAATTGCACCATTTTTTTCGCCCTTTCTATATATGAATGATTTGTCAACGGAAGAAGAACCATATCCACCTTCCAAATCAGTGAAGGTTTTATCTATTGATCATATTACATTATTTAACAAGCTTTTCCAAGCTTTGTTTGTTAGATATTTATCTTACATTTGTAATATTGATTCCATTTTTGAACTCAACTTTATTGTTTGAATATATTTCCATTATATAACATTTAATACGCTATATCAATTATGTTTCCAATATAAAAAACCCTGTGATTTAACGAATAAAAATGCCATCACAGAGTTTTTGTCATGTATATTAATACTATTTTATTTTAATTAGTCCATATCGGAAGGTACTGACCATTCCTATCCGTCTAAACGTTATTAGACCTTTTGTTTTAATTAAGAAGCCAAGAGATCTAAGTACTTTTAGTTAAAGGATATCATTTTCGGTAACTTCCCGCCCAGCAAAGGCCTGCACCATTCCTTAAAGCTTTCCGTCACACCATTCCCTTCGCTGTTGATATATTCGTCCGGCATCGTCCGTTCATGCATCATCACCTCATCAATATCTGCCAAAAATGGTTCCATCATATATGGTTCAGTAGAAATACGCCTGAAGGCAACCATTTTTCCGCTTTCTCCCTGCATTACTGCACGACATGCCACTTCTCCTGCTATGCTAGCTTCCTTACAATCTAACGGACTTTGCAGTGCACTGGAAGCACGGCCAAGCAGCCCCGGTTTTTCGCTCCTCGCCTTATATCCCAGCCTTTTTATGATCAAATTGGCAAGATGGGCGCTGACATCTCCATAGTAAATCGCACGCTCTGTCCGAAAAATCGGCTCCACAACCGGCTCTCCCTTTGCGTTCCTCAGTCCTTCACTTGCAACT
>JAQZBD010000330.1 GCA_029239235.1 Herbinix sp. | reverse complement strand
ATAGAACAGCTTCAGTCTTCCGATGTTACAACCATTACTGAGGATACAAAGCTGCTATCTTCTGCTATGTTTGATTTGATGACGCCGGAGATTATATTAAAAATTCAGGATGGTCTTCAAAATGGGGTTACGGCCTTAGAGGAATCCGCCTCAGGAATGGAGGAAGGAATCACACAGCTTCAAGCTGCTGCCACCGCAACGGAGGATGTTGTTCAGCAGCAGGCCTTACAAGGGCAGCTCGCTGGCTTAACTGGGGCAAAAGCGGAAATTGAGGATACTATAGGTAAGATGACAGCCTTAAAGGATGCGATTCCTGTTGCCTTTGAAACTGCAAAGGAAGCTTATTTATCGGAGTTAGAGAATCTCCAGGATCCAATAGAGTCGGAATATCAGGTTACGTTGAATAAGGGCTTTAAGGAATTGTATTTAACCGTAACGGTTGCTTCCTTACTAGGGCTGGGTATCTTATTGTTTTATCGCAAGAAAAGGGAAGAGAATTTTTAAATACTAAATGTCGTTTCAAGCCTTAAAGTCAAATCTCAATTTTATAATTCATTTGACAATTGCAAACTGAAATGAAAGCCCGATCAGGCGTATTTATAACGACTTGATCGGGCTTTTTATTTTAAGTTCTTTATCATTGATCCTAAAGTCTTATTTTCCAAGTATCTATTCCTATTAATCTAGGACTGCCTTACTGCAACAGCTTCTGCAGCTGATTTTCAAACACCCAGGAAGTACTATATCGTTTACGAACCTTCCTCTTAGCACTAACCACATGATTATGATCCATTTCATTGAGAATTTTCTTGCCATGCTCCTCGTAGTAGGCTTCTTCGCTGGGATAGTAGCTTTCCTGCGTTGCAAACCCAAAATTTCTCGCATCCCATCTCATAAAATAAGCCTCCAGATTCTTTCCCAACTCCTCCAGAGCCGGAACAGATTCGTTCAGCACCAGAAAATTCCCTCTGCTTGCTGCTTCCAGAACTGTCAATCCAAAGGATTCCGAATAGGATGGGCAAATGAAGAGATTTGATAGGGTGAACAAATCAAGGATAGCGTCTCTGGGCATTCCATTTGGATATCCCCAGTCACTGGTAAAGACCATATCCTCTAAATCAAGCCCTGCTTTTACTCCATTTTCACGGATGATACCTTTATACTCCTCTTGTGAGATGTCCATGGAAGGAAATTCACAAAATACTACCTTAACTTTATATGTGCTTACATTTTTAAGAGCACCTGCCAGCATGGCCACCTTCTCAAATCTTTTACCAGTAGTAAATCTGGCTGGATACACAATTAAAATGTCAGAGCTAATTAGATCCACTTTATTATTTAAATCTCTGACTTCTTCGCATATATTTTCAAGGATATTCAGTGTATTACCCAGAACATAACACTGTTCTACCGGCACTCTGTACTGCCTGGATAACGCTTTTAGTCCACACTGGGTGGGATAAACATAAATGGTATTAGGCATTGGGGAATATCTGGCAGAATGAGGCCAATCCACCTGCTGCCCCACCTGACTCTCATCCGGCAAAGAATGTGTCATTGCGATAAAACGCAAATTCGGGAGGCGCTGCGCTGCATACCTGACTGCAACATTATGAACCAAATGCCAGCCTTGAAATAATATGTCATGTAGCATACATACATCCAGCCCCTCCAGCTTAACTACCAAATCCTCCCCAATGGTTTCTGCTTCCTCCATAAAGGTATCATGAATCGAAACCTGAGGTGAACTATAATCTCTCCATCTGATCAACTCTCCTTGAAAACGGTTGCACACTTTCACCCATTCAATTCTAGGATCCAGAAAAACCCCTCTTCTTTCGTCATAATTCAAGTCCTCACTGACCAACAAACGAACTTCAATCCCTGCATCCAAAAGCATTTTAATATGATCAGCCACCACATTTACTAGGGAATAAACGCTAGCCAATCCATTAAACATTGTCAAAATTCCTACCTTCAAATCAAACCCTACTTTCTCCTTCTTACTATAGCATATGATAACATATGCGAAATACAACCCAGTTAAAAATGAATCACAGAAATATTACAACAGAATACCACTAGTTAGATCGATATATGTCGCATCCTATCGCTTAGTGCATAGTATATTATAGGAAGCAGGTTACGCTACCTATAATCACGATGCACGGCGCAAAGTAAAGCGCTTTTATGAGAAGTAAAGTATCACTTCTCATAACTTATATATTAGGTCACAAACTCAAAATGTACGTAGCAAGGGCTACGTTTTAGTCAGAAGCATGTGCTTACTTTGGTAATTTCGATAATTAGCAGATAAAGCGCTTTTGATTACTTAACCGCACCATCTATTATACTCATAAATTGCATCGTCTGTGCTATAGAAGAGCAGTAAACGATCCGCTTTGTGCGGATTCAGCATATTTGAACCCATCACATCAGAGGATAGTTAAGTGCCGCTTCTATATGCCTTATATAATGGGCAAAGGATTTCAAAGATAATTGGAGGTAAATATTATGAATGCTTATAAAAATACAAGAAGCCTACGGCATTGTGCAAGCTTAGCACAGGCATCCGAATACAACCTATTTATACTTACAAATGTTGAACAGAGAAATAGTGACATCGAAGGACGAGCAGCAGTTGGCGGAGCTTTGCAATGCCTTAACCCCCTGCCCACTTTATGGTACCGATCCTACCCTGGTTGTAGGCGGAAACCTAACTTGGACAGATGGTTCAAATTTCAGCGGTAACACCGTATTGACACCATCCGGAATCTATAGCGCGACAAGTGTTGCTTATCAAAATGCGAATAGCCATCTTCAACCCATGAGAAGATCGGGCTTAAATGAAGACATCGAAACAGCTTTTGCGTATTTTCGCAGTGCTGCTAAGCAATGGACTAATTTTACAAGTCTGCCTAATACAACCACGATTATTAATTGCAATGGCAATGTTTTTATGATTGGTCTAAATCAGGATATCAACATCTTCCGTATCAATGCCACTCAGGTAGCTCCTACCGGAAATGTAATCGGTACCGGTAATAATACCTTTGATACCCTCTCTAGCCTAACCATTATTGCTCCGGATAACTCGACTATATTAATTAATGTAAACGGAGCAAATATTGATTTTGGTAATTATGCTATCTCGCGAAACACGGTA
>JAQZBD010000329.1 GCA_029239235.1 Herbinix sp. | reverse complement strand
GCTTGTAAGAAACCGATATTAATGTCCGGGCTAATTGCTCTTATACTTCCTTCAGCCCAGGTTCCCTGATGGATCATTGCTACTTTTCCTGATGCCATATCGGATACCTGCACGTCAAAAGTAGATTCCATCGGTTTTTTACCACTATTGTCTTTGATTAAATCCAGCAAATCCAGAGCATAGTCAACTTGAGGCAAATCTCCGAAATTTAAGGTACCGCTTTGAACATCGCTAAAAAGTTTTGTATAATCACCTTCATAAGCATCACTCATGGAAGGATATGTAGTCTGAGGCATTACCCACCATTCTCCGAAACCAGAACTAAAAGGCTGAATGTTGATTGCATTCAGTTTTTCACATACGGCTTTATATTCATCCAATGTTTTAGGTAATGTTGTTATGCCTGCTTGTTCAAAGAGGTCTTTATTATAAATAAAGGAATGGGCTTGAACAAGGAAAGGGTAACCGGTTACTTTACCATCTACCGATACACTGGAGAGCAGTGCCGGGTCAATACTTTTAACAAAACTCTCATTTGTTATGTCGTAGATATAATCCTTATAAGTTGTGTTATCGCTATATGCGCTTGTCATAAATAAATCCGGTACATTACCTGAGTTAAGTTTTGTAGTCAATACTGTTTGATAGTCATTTTGTAAAATATCCATTTCAATTGTTACAGCTAGAGATGTTGCAAGTAAGGCTGTTGCTGTAAGTACAGCTAAAATTTTCTTCATAAAACCGTCCTCCTAAATTTTGATTAAGCAACTCTTGTATCTGCATTATATCATCGTCAGATTAACTAGTGAATGCAATATCATAAACGCTTACAGGTAAAATAACGAACAAAAAATAGCTTTTAATTGCCTGCATTTCCGTGCTATAATACAAAAATAGTGAGGTGAGATAAATTGAAATTCATAAAAAGCAAGATAAATTCTCTTTCCATGGCCGTACAATTAACAGTAATGCTTGTATTATCCATGACTATTGTTCTGTTTTTAGTTGTAGGCTTTTCATATCAAAGGAATATCAATACAATCAATATGCTGGATGCATCCAGCGGCCAGGCAATGCTCTCTTTGCAAAATAAAAATCTTAACTCCTATGTATCACAGCTTGATCAATATTCATTATTACTACGAAGTGACGAATCATTTATGAAATTAATTTCTTCCAATGAGCCCCTTACCCAAAGCAATATTATATATATTCAGAATCTTCTTCGAGTTAATTTTTATTCACGTAACGATTTAACAAGTTATGACTTATACCTTGTTAATCAACAATCCGAATTTTCACTTTCTACCAGTAATAGAAATATTGTGATGCAGCCTTTTTTATCCCTTACTGAGCTACCCGGATACGAAGCTTTTATATCAAGTCCATATTTCCGATCAATTAATTCGTCAGAAAATAACTCTGAGTTTCTTATTTATTACAGAACCATAATAGACATCCCAACACAAAAACCGTTAGCAATTGTTAAATTAACCATCAATAATGTTTATCCTGATGAACTCTCTCGTACACAAACTGAAAATAGTGAGATCTTTGGCATCGCCGATAAGAATGGAAAAGTATTATACACCAGTAATCCAGATATCATTGACAAGAAAGATTATATTACGGATAATTTAGAGTTAAAGAAGAAGCAAGATGCCAATATCATTTCAATAGATGAGCAAAAATACTTGCTGGTAACAAACGGAGAAACAGAAAGTGAATGGTCTGTATTTTCCCTTAGGTCACAAAATATAACAGATACTCTGGCTAATTCAACACGCATTGCAAGCATTTTCATTGGCGGCGTTGCCATAGCCATTACTACATTTTTAGCCATATTCCTTGTAAAATTATTTACAGGGCCACTGACGAAACTTGCACACCGACTTCGTCAAGTTGGTAAAGGAAATTTTAAGACCACCATTAATGTCAGCGGTTGCAGCGAAATTAGTACCTTGACGGAAGATTTCAATCGAATGATCTCACAAATAGAAGAACTGATTGAGAAGAATTATGTGGCGGAACTAAAGGAGAAAACAGCCCGCTTGCTTGCGTTGGAAGCTGAAATCAATCCGCATTTTTTATATAATACGCTTCAAACCATCAGTGCAAAAGCAGTTGAAAATGATCAGATGCATATTCATGAAATGATAGTATCCCTTTCTAACATGTTTCGCTATTCCATAAAAGGTGGCGATCTGGTACCTGTAAGAGAAGAATTGAAACATGTTGAAAACTATTTGTTTCTGCAAAAATCACGTTTTGAAGATCTAATCGAATATTCTATCAATGCTCCCGAGGAATATATGGATATTCATGTACCTAAACTTTCCTTCATCACTATGATAGAAAACTCGATTATTTATGGAATGGAACGCTCCGGTCAGAAAATAAGGATCAGTATTTCTATACAAAAATATAGCGATTATATTGAGCTAAAGGTTGAAGATAATGGCATGGGTATTCCTCCCGAGAAGTTAAATGACCTAAGAAAATCAATAGAAGAACTAGATACTCTTGACACTTCCAGACCGAACCGCAGTATTGGATTATATAATATAGCCAGCCGCCTTCAGATACTTTACAATAAGCGTGCAACCTTAGAAATTAATAGCGAATACGAAAACTATACCTGTGTGAGTATTAAGATATTTACACAAGACAATAAAGATTTGGCAGGTGATTTTAATGTATAAGGCATTGATTATTGATGATGAAAAATCGTCACGTCTATTAATTACAAAGCTTGGGCGATGGAATGAGTATGGCATAGACCCTCCGTTTACTGCAACCAATGGGGCTGACGGTCTTGCAATGATTAAGGATCTTCATCCCAATATTGTATTTGTGGATATGCAAATGCCAATTATGGACGGAAATGAATTCTTAAGACTCGCATCGGTCAGTTTTCCATCCATTAAATATATTGTGGTCAGTGGGCACGATGAGTTCTCATATGTAAAAACTGCTCTGCAAACCAAGGCAATCGATTACTTACTTAAACCTATATCGGGTAAAGAGTTAAATGATGTAATTGCACTCGTAGTCTCAGAATTAAACAATGGAGAACTCGGACAACCTCTAGACGTAAAACAAATAGAAACATATAATACTGCTGAATTACCTGAAGTTATCAAATCTTATCTTGATGAGAACTACATAACAGAAATAAACTTGAATGATATTAGTGAGAGATATTTTTTTACAAAAGAATATTTAAGTAAATTATTCAAAAAAAGTTATGGAATAGGAATCTATGAATATGTATTATCCTTACGTATGCGCCGTGCTAAGGATTTATTATTATGTGATGATATGCAGATACAACAAATATCCGATTTGCTTGGTTATAGTAATAGCAATTACTTTAGCAAAGCATTTAAAAATTATTATTCCATTTCACCATCAGATTTCCGTGAAAACAATATGAAAAGCATATAGTTCTATTTCCCAGTCTTTTTAGAAACACATAGATTATTACGTT
>JAQZBD010000098.1 GCA_029239235.1 Herbinix sp. | reverse complement strand
TAATATAGTAATAGGCTTATAGCGTAATTGACTAAGATAGATAAGGAGACCCCCTATGATTCTGGCAGACTACCACGTGCACTCCGACTTCTCCAGCGATTCAACAACTCCCACGGAACAAATGGTTGAACAGGCCGTTAAACTGGGTTTGAAAAAGATTTGTATCACTGATCATATGGATTATGATTATCCGCAGCAATCCGGATATACCTTTGTTTTTGATCCTGACAAGTATATGGAAAAGCTAGAGGCTCTTAAGAAACTTTACTATAAAAAGATAGATGTTCAAATCGGTATTGAGCTTGGTCTTCAGCCTCATTTAGCCGAAAAACACACCAATTTAATTAATCAATACCCTTTTGATTTCATTATTGGTTCCTCTCATGTGGTTAACCATATGGATCCTTATTACTCTGAATACTGGGAAAACCGCACTGCCTTTCAGGGAGTTCAACGCTATTTCGAAACTATCATAGAGAACTGTAAATCCTATCAGGGCTTTCATATCTACGGCCATATCGATTATATCGTTCGCTATGTGCCTAGTACCGGGAATGCAAAATACGATTACTCCTATTTCGATTATTCCGATCTTCTGGACGAAGTACTAAAAACCATTATTTCTCACGGAAAAGGAATTGAAATTAATACAGCGGGTTTAAAATATGGACTAGGCTATCCACATCCAAAGCAAGAGGTTCTCAAAAGATATAAGGAACTGGGAGGTGAGCTCATAACTATTGGTTCTGATGCCCACAAACCAGAGCATCTATGCTACGACTTTCCATTGATTCCAGACTTTTTAAAAGCTTTGGGCTATCAATATTATGCAACCTTCGCTCAGGGTACTCCAAGCTTCGAAAAGCTGTGAGGCTTTCGAAACTCCAATCATAATAAATGTTCGCCATAAATGGGCAAATTTAGGTTGTGAAGTGAATAAGAGTGTATCTATATCCACCTGGGCTAGTCTAAGAAAGGCATTTGTTGGGCTAATCATAACAAGACTCCTATGTCATACATTCAATCAGTGTGTGTATGATATAAGAGTCTTTCAATTTAATATTATCTATATTATTAAATATAATTTCCAGCAGTTACTTTATAATCGTTCCACCGCCAATGACATAATCACCTTGATAAAATACAACTGCCTGTCCAGGTGTTATGGCTCGCTGCGGCTCCTCGAAGATGCAAAGAACCTCATCTTCGCCAGTCCGTCGAATGATACATTTCGCACCTTTGTGACTATACCTGATCTTTGCTTCGACTTCCATCTCGCCTTCCAAATCCTCGATTGCCATAAAGTTTAATCGATTCGCTTTTAAACGATCTGAAAATACTTCATTTGAACTTCCAAGAACTACCTCATTTGTTTCCGGTCGTAATTCTACAACGAAGACAGGTTGTCCCATTGCAATTCCAAGACCCTTTCGCTGTCCAACCGTATAGTGAACCAGACCTTTGTGTCTTCCGAGGATTTCACCTGAGGTATTGATATAATTACCAGGCGTTAAGCCGGAATAACCATTCTCCAAACCGGAGCTAATCCCTTGTTTAACTGGAGATTTCTCATTTTCCTCGAGATATTTTTCGATAAAACCAGCATAATTATTATCAGAAATGAAGCAGATCTCCTGGCTATCCGGTTTATGAGCAACCGGCAGCTTCAATTCTTCTGCCAACGTTCTGATCTCATCCTTTGCAAATTCACCCACTGGCATAAGGGTATGTTCTAATTGATATTGAGTCAGATTATACAGAGCATAGGTCTGATCCTTTGCCTGTGTAACTGATTTTTTAATGGTATATCTCCCATTAGGAAGCTTTGCTATACTTGCATAGTGTCCAGTCGCGATATAGGAGGCTCCAATGTCCAGAGATCTTTTTAATAAGGTCTCCCATTTTACATAACGATTGCAGGCAATGCAGGGGTTCGGCGTTCTCGCCTGTAGATACTCATCTACGAAATAGTCAATGACATTGGTACGAAACTCCTGCTTAAAGTTCATTACGTAATAAGGAATGTCAAGAACTGCTGCTACTCTTCTGGCATCTTCGACTGCACTGAGACCACAGCAGCCGCCATTTTCCTCCATAGAACAAACATCTTCATCCTGCCATATTTGCATGGTTATACCAATTACATCATATCCCTGCTTCTTTAAAAGGTATGCCGCAACAGAGGAATCCACACCTCCCGACATTCCAACTACTACTTTTTCCATTAATATTCTACTTCCTCTTCATCTTCATGAATATCAGACTTTGGCTTTTCCAAGCCTTCAATCTTCATATTATTCTTTTCTGCATAATCCCAAAGGGCTGCATGAATTGCTTCCTCTGCAAGTAAGGAACAATGAACCTTTACAGGAGGCAGACCATCCAAAGCCTCCATAACAGCTTTGTTCGTAACCTGAAGCGCTTCCTGTACTGTCTTTCCCTTTACAAGTTCTGTTGCCATACTGCTGGTCGCAACTGCTGCACCACATCCGAAGGTTTTAAATTTAACATCATTGATGACTCCATCAGCGTTGATATCAAGATAGATTCTCATAATATCTCCGCATTTTGCGTTACCTACGGTACCAACACCGCTTGCATTCTCTATTTCTCCCACATTTCTTGGGTTTGTAAAATGATCCATAACTTTTTGAGTATACATAGTATTTCCTCCATTTTGTATAATTCTATCTTTATTATAGAAACAAAATCCGTGTTCCAAATTTTGCTGTTAAATGTCTTACTGTAATTTTTATCAGATCTTAAAAGCAGCTTTTGATGATTCGTATCCTATTTCTTAATTACTTTTTTTCATAAAATCCTCATATAGAGGTGACATCTCACGGAGCTTCTCCACAATTTCCTTGATTTGGTCAACCGTGTAATTGATTTCCTCCTCAGTAATTTCATCACTTACGGTTAAGCGCAAGGAGCCATGTGCGATCTCATGGGGTAAGCCAATCGCAAGAAGTACATGGGAAGGATCCAGTGAACCCGAAGTACAAGCCGAACCACTGGAAGCGCAAATATTCTTCATATCCAACATGATTAGTAGTGATTCGCCTTCAATGAATTGAAAACTGAAATTAATATTATTCGGAAGTCTTCTGACTTTATCTCCATTCACTCGAACAAATGGAACCTCTGAAAGCACACGCTTCATCAACAGCTCCCTTAATTTGCATTCTTTTTCTTCTCTTTCCTTTATTGTTGCTAATGCAATCTCTGCTGCCTTACCAAAACCTACGATTCCAGGAACATTTTCAGTACCTGCACGTCTTTGTCTTTCCTGTCCGCCACCGTGTACATAGGAACGAATTTTTACGCCTTTTCTAATATAGAGGAGTCCAATTCCCTTAGGTCCGTTCAATTTATGGGCACTGGCACTTAACATATCAATATTTAATTCCTTTACATCAATTGGTACCTGTCCATATGCTTGTACAGCGTCAGTATGGAATAGAATTTTATTCTTTTTCGCAAGCTCACCGATTTCCTTAATGGGCTGAATGGTACCAATTTCATTATTGGCAAACATAACAGTGATTAATACTGTTGTCGGACGAATCGCTTTCTCTAATTCATCCAGCTTTATAATACCATTTTCATCCACATCAACATAAGTCACTTCATAACCATGCTTTGCTAAATACTCGCAGGTATGCAAAATTGCATGATGCTCAATTTTAGAAGTAATGATATGATTGCCTTTATCAGCGTAAGCTTCAACTGTAGCTTTTATTGCCCAGTTATCTGCCTCAGTACCGCTGGCGGTAAAATAAATTTCAGATGGATCAGCACCAATTACCTTAGCGGTCTGTGTTCTTGCATCATCAATGGCTTTCTTGTTCTGTGATGCATATTCATAAACGCTGGATGGATTACCATATAACTCTGTAAAATAAGGAAGCATTGCTTCCACAACTTCTGGTCTGGTTTTTGTTGTCGCTGCATTATCAAGATATATTTTCTTCTCCATGTTGTCATCTCCTAAATATATTATATAGGTTATCGGAAGTCGTCTTTTTAACTTCTGATTAAAGGCGCTGTACTTGCGCGTACATCTCAATAATCGAAACAAAAGCTTGTTTCGATCATACTAACGGTCATTCAGCCGCAAGGCTGCTCAATGCCGGATGTGAAATGTTTTTTATTTCACACTATTTCCCACATGTTTGTTTTGCCTTGGGATCCGTCATTCCGACTTCAGCTTGAACTTTTTTACTTTCAGCCACCAGCTCAGCAAGCTTTATTGCATCTACTGCGTCATTTATACTATCACTTATACGCTTCCAAACATATTTTGTTACACAGGAATCTGCATTGTCGCAGTTACCTTCATTGCTATTTACGATGGAACAATCCACCGGGCTTAAATCTCCCTCAAGAGCCCGTAAAATGTCACCCACGGATATTTCATCCGCTGGAGCAGCAAGCATATAACCTCCTTGCGCACCTCGAATACTTGTTACAATTCCTGCCCTTTTCAACTTAGCGATCAGTTGTTCCAGGTAGTTTATCGATATACCTTGGCGTTCTGCAATCTGACTCAGAGCAACGGCTTCGTCATCAGCATGAACTGCGAGATCCAAAACCGCTCGTAAACCATATCTACCCTTGGTAGATAACTTCATTGTCACTACCTCCATTCTGCCCTATGACGGCAATACCGCCTATCTTTCAATCACTTCATTCTTATTATTTTTATTTCCTACTATTTTAATTCCTATTAATTTACTTGGTTATACTATATCACTGGGTCTAATTCTTGTCAATAATTTTTCTCATTATTTCCTGAACTGTGATTTAAATCAATTTATAGCTTACTTTTTTTGTAACATAAGTCTCTTCCTTCCTAAATATACTACATAGAAAGGTATTGATAGGGACGAATATTATGACTAAACCGATTATAACCGCACAACAGGTACAACGCATAAAAACTAGCAGCATAGTAAAAGGAACCTTAATCCTCACGATTGCCGGCTTTATTACAAGAATTATCGGATTTTTTTATCGCATCTTTCTTTCGAATACCATGGGCGCAGAATTATTAGGAATTTACCAATTAATCTTTCCCGTTTATGGAATATGCTTTACGATTTTTGCAACAGGAATTCAGACGTCCATTTCCAGATTAGTTGCCGCTGAGCTTGCGAAGCGAAATACAAAAAATGTATACAAAATACTTCGAATCGGTATTTTTGTCTCAGTTATTTTAGCAGCAATTTTATCCGTATTGGTCTACTTTTATGCAGATTTGATCGCAGCTCGCTTTCTATTAGAAGTGCGCAGTACTAACTCAGTCAGAATTCTGGCTGTTGTATTTCCCTTCTGTGGAATTACCGCCTGTATCAATGGCTACTATTATGGATTAAAGCAGGCAGGTGTCCCAGCCTGTACTCAGTTACTTGAACAAATTATTCGTGTTGTTATTGTTTATGTAATTGCATTATATCTTGGCGGCGGTAGTCTATCAGTAACTTGTGAAATTGCAGTCATTGGTTTAGTTGCCGGTGAAATTGCGTCCTGTTTATATAATGTAGCTGCTTTATTCATCACAAAATCCCCTTCGAAAACCATGATGCTCCCACCGGATCCGATGGCTAAGACGACAAGGAGAAAAGTTATATTCAAGGATTTGATGGTCTTAAGTGTTCCATTGTCGTCAAATCGTTTGCTGTTAAGTATTTTACATACCATAGAAGCAGTTCTGATCCCTGCCATGCTTCGAAGATCCGGCTTAAGTACTGAGGATTCTCTGACTGCCTTCGGAGTTTTAAATGGTATGTCTATTCCATTTATTATGTTTCCAACCGCTCTGGTAAATGCATTAGCTGTTCTGATTCTTCCTGCCATTTCCGAGGCTCAAGCGATTAATAATGACAAATTAATCGGAAAGACCACTGCAATATCTGTCAAATATAGTTTAATTATCGGTATTATTAGTACAGGTCTTTTTATTCTTTTTGGTGAAGATCTCGGTAATACCGTTTTTCACAATGCAGCCTGTGGCGAATACCTTATCATATTAGCTTGGCTTTGCCCTTTTATGTATCTTACCACCACTTTAAACAGTATTATTAACGGGCTTGGAAAAGCACATGTAACCTTTATCAATTCCATCATCGGAACGTTGTGTAAAATTGCATTAATTATGGTTTTAATCCCTTCGAAAGGAATTACCGGATATCTAATCGCGCTACTGGTCGGCCAATTAATTATAACCGGCTTAGATGTGTTTGCTGTACTGCGTTATGTAACTTTTGAAATGGATGCGATTAATTCCATCGTAAAGCCGGGACTCATTATTGTTCTGGCAGGCAATTTATTGAATGCCTGTTATGAGTATATGAAAAAAATGACCCATATCAACGAAGTGGTCTTTTTACTAACCTTTTGCTTCATTTTATGCGTCATTTGCTTAATATTGTTATTGATTACCGGGGCGATTAAAAAGAAAGATTTTAATTAGTGGAAGTGGAATAAAGCATAAAATCATTCTTTCCCCTCTCCTTTACTTGATATAAGGCTTGATCTGCATGCTCCATCAGCTGTTCATAATGAAGGCCTGCTTCCGGATAAATAGCGACTCCAATACTGCCGGATATTTTTAGGGAAGTAAGTTCATTGGTATAGGTAAGATCAAGCGCACGTTTTAATATAGAGGCTTTCTGTAACATCTCATCCACCTCGGTGATATTTCCAGCGAAGACTACGAATTCATCTCCTCCTATACGACCTATGATTTCACCCTCCGAGAATACTTCCTTAATACGGTCGATTACATAGCTTAAAACCTTATCCCCCTGCAAATGCCCATAGTTATCATTGATACTTTTAAAATCATCCAAATCCACCAGCATAAGCATATGAATTCTATCCTTATTTGCCAAGATGAATTTATCTATCTTTTTAATTGTCACTTCCTTATTATATACACCTGTTAGAGGATCTCTGGTTGCCTTAAATTCCAGTGCCTCTAACTCCCGTTTTTGAGAGTCCACATTAACTATCTTACCAATGACACGGATGGGATTCTTATTATCGTCATACATGGTTTTACCCATGATTTGGCACCAAATGTATTCCCCCAGATGGTTTTTTACCCGGTACTGAGATTCAATCATACTATTACCACTGGCTATCATTTGGCAAAATTCCAGATAAATCCCCCAGTCGTCCGGGTGTATGTATTCCCTGCGTTCCTCACAATTCTTTCGAAAATACGGCATAACCGGATTGATACCAAACAAATCTCCAAACTTGTCTGCATGATTCATTTCATCGGTTCTAATATGATATTCGAAAAGTACATCGTTAGACAACTCCGTTGCAATACGATAGCGCTCTCCCTCCAAAAGAATTAATTCCTGCATTCGTTTCATTTCACTAATGTCAACAAAAACAACGGATAAAGTATGTCTTCCATCCTTACGCACCGTGCAGTTACCATTCATTAGAAAATATGACAGATTGCCGTCCTTTCTTAACATTTTAACCTCACGGCGAATCGTTTCATTTCCTAATTGGCGTTCAATATCCAAGGTAAAGGTCGTGTCTCTTGAATCAATAAAGTCATAAATAGATATCTTACTCTCGGCCTTTGCCATGGCTTTATCATAGCCTAGAACTTCATAAAAGCCTTTACTGGCGTAAAGGATTCGGCAATTATCCTCCAGAATAAAGTGTACTAAGCCTGCACCAATACTGTTTGTTAATTTTTTTAATTCTAATGCAGCTCTTGTCACTCTCTTTTCATTCTCAAGACGATATAGCATGATAAGAACCACAACAATAATACAGATACTTATGAGAATAATTACAAGAGTCAGTAATACCGCGGGTTTGTTCTGCAAATCTTCAATCAGATTCATCTTGTTTTCCCCTAACTGTTATGCTTATCGCATTGTATTTTAAATACCCTTATCAGTTCTTATTTGAGTCCATCTAAAAGCTTAAAATCAATATAGCATAACAAAACCTATAAATCAACTATTCCTCCGGCCCATTGAACTTAGATTACTAGATCATAATTTACATTATTTCTCTCCTAATGTCTGATTGATGACACCCTTCATTTGTTCCATTGTCATCATACCAGGAACATATCCAAAGATATTCCCTTCCTTATCAATCATAAAAGTGGTGGGAAATGCCGAAATACTATAATTTCTTAATTGTTCACCGGTTTCGTCAAAGAGTACTGGGAACGTATATCCATTCTCATCTAAAAAATCATTGATCTCATCAATACTAACATCTGAGTTATTCGGATATTCTGAACTTGACGGATTGGTTATTCCCAGAAAAATCACATCCTCCTCGTTCAAGTCATATTCCTTATAGAGTGCCTCAATATCCGGCAGCTCTTTCTTACATGGAGGACACCAGGTTGCCCAAAAATTCAAAAACACTACTTTTCCCTTGTAATCAGATAGTGTATGTTCATTACCATACTGATCTGTTAGCGTAAAGTCAAAGGCTTGTATTTTATTCGCTTTCTCAGTCTCATTATTTGGGTTGGAGGTTTCACTCGTTGTATCATTCTCATTGCTTGTATTTGCTTCATTATCAGAACCTGCTTCGTTTCCTGTATCATCCTTGCCCTTTAAAGCATCATTTCCTGTATCCGGCAGATTGGAATTATTTACTGTGGTGCCCTTATCTTCTGTATCTTTCGTGTTCTCCTGCTGCTGTAACGTAAAGGAATTCAAATAACCGGATACGCTATTCATCCACCCGGTAAAGGTCATAACTCCCATAAGGATAAGGATGGCACCGCCAAGCTTTATGGTATATTTCAACAGCTTCTGCTTTGACTTTAAGAAATTAAGTGCTTGCGATGTGAAAAGCCCCAATATTAAAAACGGAATCAAGAAGCCAAGAGCATAAACAAATACCAACATATTTCCCTTAAATGCAGTTGAGGCTCCCGAGGCCATGATGAGTACTGAGGATAGTGCCGGTCCAATACAGGGTGTCCAAGCAAAGCTAAAGGTGAAACCCATGATGAGTGCTAAGATGGGATTAATTTTTTTATCCCCTAAGGAAAGCTGTATCTTTCTCTCTCTTTGCAAAAAGGATACCTCCAGAATACCTAACTGGAATAAGCCCAGTACCACAATAAGAATGCCACCGATTTTAGTGAATAGCATTTTATTCTGACTAAAGAAGCTTCCTAAGGCGGTAAAGGACATGCCTAAGATAAAGAAGGCAAAGGAAATACCTATGGCAAAAAATACGGTATGCAAAAATACCTTTCCCCGATCATACTGAATTGTTCCATCCTCATCTAGCTTTTTACCGCTTCCCGCTAAATATCCCATATATATCGGAATTAACGGTATCACACAAGGTGAAAAAAAAGATAAGATACCTTCCATAAAAACTAAAATAAAACTTACATTACCAGTTGATAAAAGTCCATCCATGTGCGTGCACCATACTCCTTTACTTGTTTACCTGACAGATTAGTCTCTTTCTTCTATTCTATCATTCTAACCTATCTTTGTATATTGTCTGTGATAAAGTTACTAAGACAAATACATCACAAATAATTAACAATTATCCAGTGAATTCCGTATTGCATCAAGGTATATTTGGACTATAATTAATTTCATACGTGTTTGATAGATACAAGGAGGAGAAATTTTGCTTACAACAAAGAAAATAATACTACAATTTATGACTGCAATGCTGCTGGTCTTTAGTGCTACTACCTTCACGGATATCTCTCCATATGCTATGGTAGAGGCGGCAACACCAGCTCCTAGCTTAAAGGTTGATAAAGCTACCCTTTATGTCGGTTACAAGACTCATATCATACAATTTAAGAATTTAGCAAGCAATGCAAAGATTACATATAAAAGCAGCAACTCAAAAGTCGCTAAGGTCACCGGTAAAGGCATTATATCTCCTGTTGCCAAAGGTACAACAACCATCTTAACAACTGTTACACAGAACAAAAAGAGCTACACCTTTAAATTCACTGCTATCGTTTTCAATCCGAATATTACCTATCGTCAAAAAACAGACTATCTCAACATAGGTGATACCTATCAATTTGCTGCCAGTGCAAACGGTATCTCTGATAAGATAATCTGGAGTGTTTCCAATACCAACGTTGCAAGTATTTCATCTACGGGTAAATTAAAAGCACTTAAGGAAGGAACGGTTACGATTTACGCCAAAGCCGGCAGTAAGGCAGCAGCATGTAAGGTTGTAATCGGTACGAATTCCCTTGGTACTTTCTCTACTGATATAACGATCGACGAAACTACCACGATTTGGATTAACAGTTCAAATGAAGATGAGGATGAGGCTCTATCTGTCGACCCTACAGTCACCGGTATAGCCACTTATCGATTGGGAAGTTGGTCAAATTCCAAGCAGTCCCTAACTATTATACCGAAAAAGGTTGGTACCGATACTATAACCATTACCTCTAGCAGTTCAAAGGATAGGCTGGTCATTAAAGTAACTGTAGTAAAAGCTTCTAAAAAGACCATCCTAAGCTCAAAGCAAATATATAGTAAATGCGTACCTAATACCGTAGAAATAAGGGCTACTACTGATGCCGGTGAAGTACAGGGTTCCGGTTTCTTTATTGAAAATGGGAAGCTTGTAACAAATTATCATGTGATTGAAGGCGCTTCTGATATTGTTGTTACTACAAGCAACAAGAAACAATATACCATTAAAAATATTCTTGGCTTTAACGCCGACATTGATCTCGCCGTATTGGAGCTAAACATCAATCATAATAGCTTAGAGATTTGTCAAAAAGTCGCAGGCGGAGAAACGGTCTATGCACTAGGAAGCCCCTTCGGCTTCAACGGCACAATGACGAAAGGAATGGTATCAACCCCATCCCGCGTTATTGACGGCGTAAGGTATATTCAAATTGACGCTTCTATTTCTCATGGAAACAGCGGCGGGCCGCTTATTAATGAATATGGTGAGGTTATTGGTATTAATACAATGTACTACGAAGGTGGGCAAAACCTCAATTTTGCAGTTAGTATCAAGGAGCTGCAAAAGATAAATACCAATGAACCTATAACTGTTACAGAATATTATAAGCTTTATGATGAGTATTGGTCACAATGGTTTTACAATAATATAATTACTGAAGATACTACCATGAGCCAAAATCCGTATACCAGCCAGACTGCATTTTCTGGCTATGGTATCAAGGGAATATTAGGCGCCACAGAATCCGCTGACTATTACCAGTTTATAGTCACACAGGAAGGCTTTTTATCCGGCTCCTTACAGTCTGACAGTATTACGGATATGAAGAATACGACTTTCTCAATATATAACGATTCCGGAGTGTTAATCTATACGGCTCTTAAGGATGAGACAACACCAAGCCAATATATCTATCAGTATCTTAATCCGGGAAGATATATTGTTAAACTATCCCTACCTAACGAGTACAGCGGTGGAGATACCAATTATTTATTTAGCTTGTCTTATAACTAGTTCAAATCTAACTTTCAAATCATCTTAATTAAAAAACTGCCTCTTGACTCACTTTAGTGATTTACAAGAGGCAGTTTTCCTAATTGTTAAACTAGACATCCAAATGCGAAGCTGCTTGATAATATTCAGATGGATTTATTTTTTCCTTAATAAAATACACCGCAAGTATTGTAACAATTAGTTCAGTAATCACAAATGCCAACCAAACTCCCGTCATATCTAAAACTTTGCTTAATACAATTACCATTGGAACAATGATCACAAGACCCCTTGATATAGTGATCATAAATGCTTTTTTTGCATTTTCTGTTGCACTTAAAAACATTGCTGTTACGATATTAACTCCGACAAAGAAAAATCCTGCAAAATAAATTTTGAATCCCTTTGCTGCAATTGCTGTAATATCGGTATTATTCTCACTGTTGAAGATTCCGATTATGCTGTCAGAATATAATATGACACACAAATAGATAGATGTTGCTATAATAATTGATGTCATCAAAGCGTATTTACGCACCTTCGTTACCATGTCATATTGCCCCAAACCATAATATTTACTAGTAAGAGGTTGTATTCCCTGAGCTAAGCCGGTAAATACAGCAATTCCAACAAGAGCCAAATTGGCAACTATTCCATATGCCGCTACTCCAATGTTACCCTCTATTTTTAAAATCACCAGATTAAAGGTGATTAAAACAACTGCAGATGAAATTTCAATAATAAACGATGATAATCCTAAATTAAATAAATCGGGAATACGCTTCCATTGTAACTTGTTTTTCAAGAATTTAAACGCATCCTTCTTTCTTATAAAATGCAATGACAGAATACAAATACTAATGACAGGGGCTAAACCTGTAGCAAAGGCTGCTCCAAACATTCCCATATTAAAAGGAAACATAAATATATAATCTAAAATAATATTTGAAAAACTTCCTACTAGCATTGCAATCATTGATAAATTTGGATTGTTATCATTACGAACAAAAGCCAAAATCACATTATTTAATATAAAAAAAGGTGTAAAAGATAAAATTGTAGCTAAATATGTTTTCGTTAAGGGCAATGTCACGCTGTCTGCTCCCATAGCAATCGCTATATATTTTGTACCTACTGCACCTATCACAACAAATAGAATTCCGATTAAAACACCTGCTTTTACAGCGGTGGAGAACACTTCATCGGATTGTTTATCCTTAGCCTGAGATTTTAATATACTAAATCTGCTGGCACCTCCAATTCCAATCATTAGTCCTATTCCATGTATTACACTATAAATAGGGATAGAAAAGTTTAACGCTGCAATACCTGTTGTGCCTAATGCTTTTGATACAAAATATGTGTCTGCTAAAATATAGCAAGAAAGACCAATCATACCCAGTATGTTCAAACTGACGTACTTTGAAAAGTTCCTTAATAAGTTCTTATCCATGTTAATATCTCCTTTTCATACAAAGGAATCAGTGAACTGATTCCTTTGTCATAAATAAAAAAGGTGTTCTATCAACATTCCTTCTATGACCTAACGGAATGTTTCAGAACACCTTATAGTCTTTACCCGGTGGCAAAGATGAAAAGTAGTTTGAACTAGAAAAGTAGTTTGAACTAGAAAAGTAGTTTGAACTAGAATGTGGATTCAGGTTACCTATATTAAAAGAGCGAACAGCACAGTAAAGCCGTTCGCTCTTTTGGGTGAATTTTATCTCAAGATCCTATTGATTAATAGGTTGCTTTGGTTTTCTTACAAATCGAAGTACAGAAAGTAATACTAAGATAATGATTCCAATACCGCAACCGAGATTTACACCGGTAGTAACTTTTTGGTTAAAGGAAATTTCCTGTACGAATTCACTTCCAGGCATTGCACCAAGCATTACTTTGGAATTTGCAATGACATAGAACATATGATGCATTGCTTCCCTTGCATAATGATAGGTTGCAACATCCTTTTTATCAAAATCAAAACGAGCAGAATCTTTTAAGGAGGTTAACTTAACATCTCCACCAGCTTCAATCATCTGGTATCCATCCATGAATACACCCGTATTAGCGTTATCTGTCATAACCAGTCCATCGAATGCCCATTCGTTACGAAGAATTCCTGTTAACAGGCTGTAAGAAGCACCTGTCCAAGTATAACCAATACGGTTAAAGGCTGTCATAACTGCCTGTGATGCACGAATCTGGCGTGTTGTATTCTCATAAGTTCCGTCTTCCTTCTGTGTTACATAGTTCAGTTCTACATCACCATTCTTCATACACATCTCAAATGGCAGTAAGTAGATTTCACGAGCTGACTGCTCATTTAAGAAGGTTGCAAGGCCAAACTGTCTGTCACGGTCACCACGATGGTTTTCCTGATCATTGAATGCGAAATGTTTGATGTAGGTATACATACCCTTGGAGGCTGCTCCGTATACCGCATTGGAACCAACAGCTCCGGAAAGGAATGGATCTTCTGAATAATACTCACCATTTCTTCCTGAAAAAGGAGTACGATGGATATTCATAGAAGGTGCATACCAGCCATCCGCACCACCAATAATTGCTTCGTTACCAATCATAGTACCAAACTCTAACGCAAGATCCTGGTTCCAGGTTTGAGCCAGGGTCATGGAATTAGGGAACATTTTTCCAGTACCACCATAGATTAATCCTGCTGCTGTATCAGCATCTTTAACGAATGGCATGTTTACAGATTTGATAAATTCAATTCCATATCCTGAAACACCAATTGCATTATAATACTCATCATATGTCAACTGATTCAGAAGATCATCCCATAACGGATCATTATAATCCAGACCACGCATTTCAACTAAGGTTAAATTATTATCCTTACCGTACACAATTTCATCATCAAAGGATTTAGGGTCAATCGGAGATCCTGAATCAAAGGAATCCAATTTTGCAAGCTCCTCTGCACCGATGGTCTTAGAGTAGGTATAGGATGCTCCATTTCCATTTGCATCTGTTCCATTGATTTCATTACCCCAGGTGCTGATTTGGCTGCTTACTTCACCTGCAGGAACTGAAAATGTTCCTGTCCAATCGTTTCTCGTAAGATAAGTATTATCACCTACTGCGTCGTCAAACTGATTCGTAATCGCAGCTCCACTATAGCTGTCTGTTGCATATGTTGCAGTATCAGTATCAGTATTTTCTGGCACATAAGAAGCTACCATATCTGAATTACCTTCTGCAGTCATACCATCTGCTATTGTTTTTCCTTTTGCAGCAAGTACATTGTTGATCGCATCATGTGCATTTGCTGCAGCTGTGATGAAATACTCACCTGCATCTAAGATGTAAGTTTTTGCGTTGTTTGCATCATAAGCTTTTAACTGTTCCTCTGTAAATGTTACCGTAACGGTTTCAGTTGCACCTGCTGCTAATTCTGATGTCTTGACATATCCAACTAACACTACGGAAGCTTTTTCTACGCTATTTTCAATATCATATTTTGTGTATGGACTCTGAGCATAGATTTCTACTACGTCTTTTCCTGCTACAGAACCTGTGTTAGTTACATCGACTGTAACTGTGCAAGTATCGTCGCTCCAGTTTGTAGTCATATTGCTCCACTGGAAGTTGGTGTAGGAAAGTCCATAACCAAATGGGAAGCAAACTTCCTCTGCGTAATTGTAATCACCAGCATTACCCTGGCCTAATACAATATCTTCGTAACGGGTCTCGTAGTACCGATATCCAACATAAATACCTTCATTATAGTTAATGTAGTTGTACTTAGTAGGTGTACCATCTTCGTTGAAGTACTGATAATCACCGAAGTTCTGTGCCGCTGGGGATGCAGAAGCATCTGCCGCATAGGTGTCAACTGTTCGACCAGATGGGTTTACTGCACCTGTTAATACTCCTGGCAGAGCAGCAAGTCCGTCTGGAGCAACGATAACAGACTGTATGCTTGGGAACTGACTTAACCAGCCAAGCTCTAGTGCTGCATTAGAGTTCACAACCAAGACTACATTATCAAAATTATCATTTAAATATTGCAAAACCTCTAATTCTACAGAATCAGGCTCAAGATAACTTTTGGACTGATCTTCTACAACATCAGTGTGATTGTACATAGAACGAGGCATATCACGTCCCTCACCAGCAACTCTTTTCAGAAAGTAAACAGGTGTAGTTCCCTTAACGCTGTCTAAGACATCACTTTTCTTTTGTAATTCAGAAAGCGGAAGTTCATTGATGCTGAAATCTTCATCATCACCAAAGCTGACGGAACCAGCGCCTAATCCATAATCATTCGTTTTTCCATTGTAAAAATTCCAGAGTGTTTCATTAATGGATACTCCTGCATTAGCGAAGGCATCTTTTAAAGATATTCCTCCACCGAGCATTCCTCCGCCAATGGATAGTTTTTCTGCATTGACACTGAACATACTGAAGGTTGTATCTTGTGCAAGTGGAAGCGTATTGTTGTTATTCTGTAATAGAACCAATCCTTCCTCTGAAATACGGCTGTATAAGTCGTTCTCCGCTGCACTGATTTCCTCAGCAGTATAATCGGCTTTATTGTACTCAAGATCTAATCCTGTGGCATCAATATTGGAATTGTCCAGAACCTTCTGATTCCCACCCATAATGTTATTAACTATTCTGCTGTTATCCGTTAATAACGTATTCGCTGCAACAATAGCTACAACCATAACAATAATAAGAATGCCGGAAATCACCGTTTTAATGATTTTGCCTTTCATTGTTGGCTGCTTTTTGGATTTCTTCTCTTTTATCCTTTCCATTTCTTCCTCCCATTTTATTTCTCGTATTAAAAAACCACGCTGTGCACAACGTGGCTTTATTATAGCATTCCTTATTATTTTATATTTTCCATGCGGCATATTCTGCATTTTTCGAGACGTAACTTGTCACAGAATTTTCACACTTAATTTTTTTTATTTGATATTGAAGCTGTTGGAATTATAATTCGAAGAAGAAATATCTGATTCTCCGTCTCAATGGTGACAAACCCATCATATTTTTCTGCAACATTTATAATACTTTGAATTCCATAACCGTGATAGCCATCATTCGGTTTGCTGGAGATTATCCGGTTCTCTTTCCTACGAATAGTTCCCTCGTAGGGATTTTCAAATTGGATAAAGATCAGCCCCACCTTCTCATGCACCAAAATGCTTACATGCCTGGACTGCTCATCTTCGATTTTAGTTACTCCCTCTACTGCATTATCTAGTGCATTTCCAAACAATGTATAGAGATCAATGGCGTCCATGAAATCCAGCAATTTCACATCTGTGACACAGGTCAATGCGATATGGTTCTCATTGCAGATCAGACTCTTCTCAGTCAAAACTGTGTCCAGAATCTCATTTCCCGTATCCAGAATGGAATCGTATATCATAATCGAATTTTCGATAGAATCGATAATCTCTGCCTGACGCTCAAAATTATTAATCTTACGAAGTGCTGCTACCTGGTGCTTCAAATCATGGCATTTTCGATTGATGATATCAATATTCTCTTTGGACATCTCAAACTGCGCATTATGTTTCATCCATATCTGCTCCTTTATGGAAAGCTCCTTCTGTAAGGTCAGCTGTTTCACCTGATTCAACTGACTGTATAATACGAAAATAAAGCAAAAGATTGCGTAGATCGCATGAATCCATTGAAAATTCATGACTGCTGCAACCACACTCATAAATAAAACCAGAAATAAGACAGAAAGCATCAGCCAGAGTGACTGAACCAAACTTGCTTCATAATGCTGATCCCGAATCATACGCTTGATAAAGAAATGATAACAAATAATATATGTTCCCACATGAATCACTACGTATAATATCGTTCCCGAATCAGCAATGGAAGTCCCTGTAACTGTATGAACCAGTACCCGGACACAATATGCAACATGCTCTGTTAGATAACTACAGGTCACACAATAGATAGCCTCGTTCCATGCTACCTGACAACAAATTCTAATCCCCGCTACCATTGCGCAAAAAACTGCAAAACACCATAATCCATAAAAAACAACCCATGTTGCTGAATTACCATTGAAGTTTGATTCAAATAGCCAGAAGGAGTTAAAAACTACCAAAGCGAGTAATGCTGCCACTGCCAGCTGCCTCAGGAACTGATTCCTTTTCTTCAGTAAAAATGCATACGCAATAACCGCACCAAGAAATTCCAATGCAAAATAGATAAAATGTGATAAATTCTCCAGCATGATTATCGATACCCCGCTTCCAGATAATCGGATAGTGCCTTAAGAAACATCTTTTTTTTCGGTCTGCTGATTGGTACTGTGTGTTCCCCAATGCAGGCCATATCTTTTTCAATTCCTGTGACATGTTTCAAATTAACCAGGTATGACTGATTGCATCTTGCAAAATGAGAATCTGACAGCTCTTCTTCTACCTTCTTCATCGAATCACGCAGGGAATAAGACCGTTTTTCTGTGATAATAACAACATTGTGATTCTTCACTTCCACATACAAAATCTCGTCGGTGGATACTCTTTCTTTTCGCTCTTCCACCGGTAGGAGCAAATACTTTTTCTTTGACTTGCGTTTTATCATGTTAACAGCCTTGATAATTTTCGTAGAAAATTGAGCATATCTGATCGGCTTTAGGACAAAATCCATTGCGTCTACTTCGTATCCATTGATGGCATACTTTGCCATCGTAGTTATGAACATCAGAATTCCATGCCATCCATATGCTTCATCTTGATATCCATTAAAATAATATCCCATTCTGATTGATAATTTTCAATAATATCCAATCCATCTTCAAAAATGGTCACCTGTATCTTTTCCCCGGAAGTATCTTGATATTTTTTAAGATAAGCAGAAAGTTGCTCCTGAAATTCCTTCTCGTCCTCTACAATTGCAATCCTAACCATAAAACACCCCAATAGTTTTCTAATCATCGTAAAATTAATAAATCTATTCTATATGATTATATGACACATTCATTCAAATGCCAACCTAAATCAGTCTAATTACTTATACGCTGACCTTTACTCAACTTTTCATAAAAATATTCTGTAACAGGAAGTACTAATCCCAGCTCTTTTCCTAATTGCAATAAATATCCGCTAAAAGTCTGTAATTCATTGGCTCTTCCTGCATCCATATCCCTTCGAAGTGAGCTGGTGGCATCCTCTGACTGGTTTACAAGAAAATGCTTCATATGTTCTTCCTCCACTACTTCCGGTAGTTTAACTCCTGCTTTTCTTCCCACCCGGCAAGCCTCTCCCAGCAATACTCTAAATTCCTGTACTCTACTGCTGTCCGCCCTAAGGTCTTTGGTATTTGCCCTGTAATATGCCGTTAAAATGTTAAAGGCACAGTTAAGAACATACTTTTTCCAAATTGTGGCCTCCATATCAGCTTCAACAATACATTCAATTCCCGCCCCGGTAAGAAGGTTGTTTACTTCTTCAATTGCCTCCTTCTCTTCGGAGGACGGATCCTTAAGGCCGATAAAAACTCTAGTATAATTTCCCTTCTGAACAATGGTAAAATCCTCGCTGCTGCCGGAGGCAATATAGATCAAAGCATCCAGTATTGTTCCTTTCCCAAGATATTTTCTAGTTTTATCTGCTGCATCCACTCCATTCATTATCGGAACTATCTTTGTATCTTCACTAATCATTGGCTGGATAGCTTCACAAACCTGTTGAAGAGAATAATTTTTCACACAGATAAAGATATAATCCATAATACCAATTTCCTGCGCGTCATCCGTTACCAACTCCGGATTTACTATAAAATCTCCCAAATACTCACTTTCAATCCTCAGACCCTTACTCCGGATAGCGTCTTTTCTGGCTCCCCTGGCATAAAAGGTAAC
>JAQZBD010000001.1 GCA_029239235.1 Herbinix sp. | reverse complement strand
AATCTATATAATTGCGGTATTGCAATATTTACAACGGCCAGCTTTATGAGGGGAGTCTTTGAGATTGCGGGTACTAATTCACCGTATATCATCTGGTATCAGATTGCTGGAAGCATTTTTATCGGTGCTGGAGTAATTCAATTGATTCAAATAATTTTAAGCAGATATTCTTCGAAATAGTTGCAAAATCCAGTGCATTCCTATGGGGCCTTAGTACCAAGTTGTGGATTTAACATAAAAAAGTCACAACTTAGCCATAAAAGAGACATAAAATCTAAGTACCATATCTAAGGAAAAGGAAAATAGTTGAATAAAAAACACTTTCAACCATTTTAAGTAATTAACGGGTTGACAAATCTTGCCTGTCAAGCTACTATAACCTAGACGAGAGTTGGAAAAAACTTGTTAATTATTCGTAACAACAAATGAATGCACATGGAGTTGAAACAGAATGAAAAAAAAAGTATTGATGTTAATCTTTGCAACCCTATTAATTTCTGGCTATTCTAACCTATCCATCAAATCTGATGAAGTCGCTGCAATGTCAGGACAGAATACCACACAAGAATCGCCAGTTGCAACCCCGACAGTGACGCCTACACCATCGGTGACACCGATACCTGGTACAACACCATCAGTGACACCTGAGCCTGTTGTTACAGTGACACCCACACCGGTGCCAACACCACAGGCATTATCCATTAGTATGAGACAAAGTCCCACCAAAATTATCTATGAAGAAGGAGAAGCACTGGATTTAACCGGTATGTTTGTAGAAGCTACTTACATAGACGGTACAAGTGCTTACATAACGGATTATCTGGTTAGCGGATATAGTTCGAATACCATTGGAGTGCAGACAGTTTATCTTACCTATCAAAATCAGGTAGCGACCTTTAGTGTAACTGTATTACCGAAGAAGGTCACAAATGTAAATGCATCTTACCACGATACCTCAACCATTACTCTTACCTGGGATGCGAGCCTAAGTGCTTCCAGATACGAGGTATACATATTAGATGAACTTACCAATGTTTATAATTTTTATTCTTCAGTAACGACAAACAGCATTACGTTAAACTATCCGGCTGCAACAATTAAAAACATCCAGATCTGTGCCGTTTCATCAGCTCAGGGCTTAGAGTATAAGAGTACCATGTCCGATAGCTATTATGCAGCAACAAATCCGGATATCGTAAATAATCTCTTTGCCAGTGATAGCGCTGATAAATACATAACGCTGGAATGGGACGAAGTTTCCGGAGCAACAGGATATGTAATTTATCGCTCTTTAGCTGCAAAGGATAAGTATGAGTTAGTTGGTACATCAGATACAACAATCTATACTGACTCAAAGGTATCCTCCGGTACTAGCTACAATTACAAGGTTTGCGCTTATGTGTTAGATCAAAACTTCCAAGGAGAATTATCAAATTTCGTTGATATCAGTTCCAATCCGGCAGCGATGGTCTTAAAATATAAAGCCGGTGAGGAAAAGGTTCGTTTAAAGTGGTCAAAAGTAACTGGAGCCACTGCCTATGATATCTATATGTGGGATGAAGTAAGCGGAGCCACCTTACTCCAGACAGTGAAAGGCAATGCTACTGTCAGCTATATTGTAGAGGGCTTAGAAACAGATGGTTATTATGAGTTTTATGCAGTATCAAGACGTTATTATAACGGAAAGACCTATTATGGAATGGAATCAGATACTGCTTGTATATTATTAGAAGCACTTGAAAGCACAAGTACGCTTGGTAAATTATTCAAGACAAATGAGGCATTATTAAAGTCTTGGACTTATAAGGCACTTCCCTATTTCAGCACCTATGTGGATTTTGAAAAGAGCTTTGTCATTCCTGGGCTGACTACGACTAACGTGGGAGGCTTCTCCAGTACAATGATGTGCCCTCAGGCAATCACCTTTGCCGGAAATTATCTGCTATCGACAGCCTATGACAGGGCAGGGGAAGAGAACTCGGTAATTTATGTTATGAATAAGAAGTCGAGAGAGCTGATAACTACCTTAGTATTACCGGGAAAACCTCATGTAGGTGGAATTACCTTTGATGGAACCTATGTGTGGGTTACTAGTGGAACAGTGGTATATTCCATTGCGTTTTCCGATATTGAAGCGGCTGTCTTAAACGGTGGAGCATATAACTTTGTTACCTATGCTTCTACTTGCAAGCTTGATATCGCAACCTCTTATACTACCTACTATGATGGTAAGCTCTGGGTAGGAAGCTATAACGAGTTAAAGAATACAACAATGAACAGCTATATCATCGATGATTTCGATAATACACCTACCTTAACAAAGGTTGATACAGTTGCAATGCCGACCAGAGTACAGGGTGTAGCCTTTACAAATCAGGGAACGCTGGTATTATCACGCTCCTGTCAGTTATACAAGGGTCTGCGCGGATATATGCGACAGATGGACGTGTATAAGCCGGATTTATCAAAGACTGTCAATGGTGTAATCCAATTAGGTAATCTGGTTAATTCAGTAAGTATGCCATCAATGAACGAAGGAATTGCAATTGACGGCAATTACTTATATGTTACATTTGAGTCAGGTGCTTTTGACAAATCTACATATAAAATGGATCGTATCTGTGCATTTAAATTAGTGGATATTGTACAGAAGAGATCAACGAAATAATGTAAGAATAAATGAAATGAGCTAGAGACCGAAAAGGTTAATAAGGCTATAGATAATGTGCTGGGGAAATTCGCATTATGTATAGCCTTATTTTTTATGATATTTTCTAAATTTGTATAGGATTAAATTTATATTTCGTTTATAATTAGGTTGTAAGATTTTATTATAATTTAAGTGATTTTTCACACAAGAAACCTAGGAATACTATATAATTAGTTTATTTACCGGTAAGCAGCGTCAAAATAATGAGAAAGAGGTTATGTTTATGAGAGAAAAATTTTATCGCTTTATGCAGGGCAGGTATGGGAATGATGCATTAAATCAGTTTTTGGTTATTATTATCCTGATTTGTCTTGCGCTATCTTTCTTTTTTGGAAATGTATTCTATGGTCTGGGGCTAATTGGTCTGATTTATATGTATTTCCGTATGTTCTCATCTACAAAGCAAAGTAAGACCCATCATATATATAAATGCCCTAGCTGCCAGCAGAAAATAAGGATTCCAAGGGGAAAAGGGAAAATTTCAATTCGTTGCCCGAAATGTGGGAATGAATTCGTTAAGAAAAGCTAGAATATGATATCGAGATAAAATTAGCAATGGAGATAAAATTAGCAATCGAGATAATAATTAGCAATCGAGAATAATAATTAGATATAGAGAAGGTATCAAGAGAATACATTTGAAATAATAAGTTATCATCAAAGGGTGAATTATACTGATCAGGTAACAGAGGAGGACGTTATGGCAAGAGTTAAAATAGTTGCAGATAGCACCTGTGATTTATCAGAGGATATTATTAAAAAGTATGATATTACAATTATTCCCTTGAACATTGTACTGGATATGAAAAGTTATCTGGACGGCGTATCGATAACAGCTGATGAGATTTATGCATGGGCAGATCGGATGAATACAACGCCAAAAACAGCGGCACCTGAGATGGGATACATTATTAATAGCCTAGAGCCATTTACAAAAGCAGCCGAGGATATCATATTCTTTGGTATTTCGGAGGATATGTCTGTGACTTGTAACAGCGTCAGATTGGCAGCAGAGGAAATGTCTTACCGGAGGATTTGGGTTGTAAATTCTCAAAATCTGTCCACAGGTATCGGATTGCAGGTGTTAAGAGCAGCGGAGCTGGCTGTGGAGGGCTTATCGGCAGAGACTATCGTAAAGGAAATAGAGGAAGCCAGAGGCAAGGTTCGAGCTTCATTTGTAATTGATACTTTAACTTATTTGCAGCGCGGAGGAAGATGCAGTGCAGTCACCGCATTATTAGGAAATGCATTAAAGCTTAAGCCCATGATTTGTGTCAAACAAGGAAAAATGGGTGTGGATAAGAAATACCGTGGAAAACAGCAAGCGGCTGTCCGCAGCTACGCAAAGGATTTGGAGCCTCATTTATTACAAGCTGATTCTAAGCGGGTATTTATCACTCACTCAGGAATTGACCGGATAATCTTAGATGAGACCTATAACTATTTGAAGGGGTTGAATTATTTCAAAGAAATATTGATTACCAGAGCGGGTGGTGTTGTCTCCAGTCATTGCGGACCAAATACCTTAGGAATTTTGTATTATGAAAAGTAGTCTTTAGTAGAAAGCGGTGGGATGATGCTGGAAAATAAATTATCTGTTGCAAGAGGTGATACCAAAGCTGACCTGGTGCTAAAGAATGCAAGTGTAGTAAATGTCTTTACAGAAACCATTGAACAGACAGACGTTGCTATTTGCGAGGGAACCATTGTTGGGCTTGGTGAATATACCGGGAAGATTGAATTAAACTGTGAAGGAAAATATGTAGTTCCCGGATTTATCGATGGACATATCCATCTGGAGAGCTCCATGCTAAAGCCGATTGAATTTGCAAAAGCGGTGTTGCCCCATGGAACCACGGCTGTAATAACAGATCCGCATGAGATAACCAATGTATGTGGTATTAAAGGGTTGGAATATATGCTAAAAGCGTCAGAGGATTTACCACTGGATGTGTATTTTATGTTACCCTCCTGTGTACCTTCCACAGCATTTGATGAGAATGGGCATATTATTAAGGCTTCAGATATTGAGGAATACTATCTTAAAGAGCGAGTACTGGGCTTGGCGGAGGTAATGGATTATATCGGAGCAATCCAAGGTGAAGAGGATTTATTACATAAAATCTCCTATGCAAAGCTTCAGCATAGGGTTGTTGATGGCCATGCTCCGGGAATTGCCGGAAAGCTGGCCTGCGCTTATATAACAGCTGGAATTGAATCCGATCATGAATGTATTAATATGGAGGAAGCCAGAGAAAAGTACTCTCGCGGACAATGGATTATGATTCGGGAAGGCTCGGCGGCAAAGAATCTGGAGGCATTAATGGGACTTTTCCAACCGCCTTACCATCAGCGATCCATGCTGGTTACTGATGATAAGCATCCCTACGACTTATTGGAACAGGGTCATATTGATGGAATTCTTCGACAAGCTATTAAGAACGGTGCTGATCCTTGCATCGCAATAAAAATGGCCACCTTAAATGCTGCAATTTATTTTCAGTTGCGTAATACCGGTGCTATTGCACCGGGGTATAAGGCAGACCTGGTTATTTTATCCGATCTTACGGAGATTAAAATTGAGAAGGTTATCAAGAATGGGATCGTTGTTACAGAGGGCGATCAGACCAAATCCGTGGCAGAGCCGGAGATTGCTGCGGAGATTCTGGTACAGATATATCACTCGTTCTATTGCAAGGAATTGTGTGCCGAAGACTTCACTCTCAAGTCCAGTCAGTTGCCTGGTGAAGCAGAGTCCTTTCGAGTGATCCAGCTGCTGAAGGGCGAGATCTTTACGAAAGAACTTAGGGTACCGATTACTGACCATGAACCATCCGTATCCTTGGAAAAGGATATATTAAAATTAGCAGTAATCGAACGGCATCATAATACGGGGCATATCGGAGTAGGCTTTGTGAATGGTTATGGGCTGAAAAAAGGAGCCATTGCCTCCTCGGTTGCTCATGATTCCCATAATATGATAGCGGTTGGCACGAATGATGCCGATCTGGCAGCCGCGGCTAACTGTATCAGAGAAATGCAGGGAGGTTGGGCAATAGCACAGGATGGGAAGATTATTGCAAAGCTTCCATTACCCATCGCCGGTTTAATGAGTGAATTAGATGCAAAAACGTTGGCATCAAAAATAAATGAGCTTTTAGCAGTAGCAAGAGAGCTTGGAGTAGAAGAGGGAATTGATCCGTTTCTAACCCTGGCATTCGCCAGCCTGCCGGTAATCCCGGAGCTTAGGTTGATTACAACAGGTTTGTTTGATGTGACGGCACAAAAATTAGTATCAGTAAGAATATAAATGAATATTAAAGAAAACAGGCAATTCCTCGTTCTTTACTTAATAACATAATAGTAAAAGAATAAAGGGATTGCTTATGTTTTATTATAAATGCGAGCAGGAAAGAGAATTATCATTATATCCGAAAGATTATACAGTTCTTACTGCAACTCAGAATGGTAATATAGTAACTTATGGTGCGGTATCTTATAATATCAATCGGATGGAATGTTTTTTGTATAATTATATACATAAAACACCGGATAAAGTAATAATAGTCTGTTACGGAAACGATGGATATCCTACTATTGGTATATTACAATATACCGGGGATCTGATCATATATACCATAAGGCAGTATAATCAAAGAAAAGAAATAGATTATATAACGTATTACGGAGCTATTGTTTTTAAGAACCATATCAAAGTGCGTGATATGCTGCAAAACACATATAACTTAATGACATTAGAAAATAAAAATATTACAGTATTCAGAGTACTACTTGGCAGAGGTTAGAAGAGATAGCTCCCTAATTTAGGGATGGGGGCTGTTTCTTTGAAAGGAGCGGGGATATAATTTATAGAGCATAAAAGCTACCCTTCCAAGCGTGTATGAGTACAGTTCATTGTACTAAGAGGGAATAGGAAGGACAAGCATAGAATGCATTGCATGAAAATATAAAATTATGATTGACATTATAAAGGGAGAGTTGTATATTTGTATCAATAAGATGTATAAATATGCAACCAGTAAAACGTATGAGGTAAAACATGAAGATGAAGAAGAAAATATTTGTTGACGGATTGACCGGAACCACCGGATTAAAGATACATGAAAGATTAGCCCTATACAGTGAGCTTGATATGATTAACATTGAATATGATAAAAGACGTGATCCTGCAGAGAGAGCAAGATGTCTGAATGCAGCAGATGTGGTATTCCTGTGTCTGCCGGATGATGCTGCCAAGGAGGCAGTGAGTTTGGTGACAAATCCGAATACCTGTATAATAGATGCAAGTACCGCTCATCGTACAGCTGAGAGCTGGACATATGGTCTTCCGGAGCTATCTGTCGCGCACCGGGAAGCAATTAAGAGCAGTAAGAGAATCAGTAATCCTGGATGCCATGCAACAGCCTTCATCCTTTCCGCTTATCCTCTGGTTGCCCACCAAGTAATCGACCCAAGTTATCCAATCACCTGCCAAAGCTTAACCGGCTTCAGCGGTGGTGGTAAAGCCTTGATTGAAAAATATGAACAGAAGGACGGGAAGAATGATTATGCCAAGGCTCCAAGACCTTATGGCCTCACACTGAATCATAAGCATCTGCCGGAGATGGCAAAGCATAGCGGCTTAGCAGAAGCACCTGTTTTTATACCAATCTTGGGAAATAATTATAAAGGGATGGCGGTTATGATGTCCCTTCATACACGGCTGCTGGCAAAAACCATGACAGCAAAGAATATCCATGCATTATTGGAAGAGCATTATCAAGGACAGAAATTCGTCAAGGTTATGCCTTATGCAGACGATTCACTTCTCTTTGACGGAGCGGTTGATATAACTGCCTGCAATGATACAAATAATGCAGAAATCTTTGTATTCGGAAATGACAGCAAAGGAAGTGCGGTGATTATGACACGCATTGATAATTTAGGAAAGGGAGCTTCCGGAGCCGCTATTCAGAATATGAATATCGTGTTAGGCTTTGAGGAAGATCTGCATTTATAATTTGAACTATATAACAGAAGAAATTAGATATCTCAATTAAAGCGTTTGATCCCAAATGAAAATACACCCCAAATATTAGCGAAAAGCTCTCCATATGCTCCTACTTAATTTAGGAGTATATGGAGAGCTTTTCGCATGATATAATATTAATCTGTGGATGTGGCATTAAATAATAGGCGTTCTAATCGCTCATATCCCGTTGGAACCATTGGAAGATACAAGGTTTCAGCCAGTGAAACATATTTATCTACTGCGCAGACCAAAGCAGCCTCTTTGCATAGTGGAAGCTTAGATATATTTAAAGGCCACATATGCTTTTCTATTATTTGCTCTTCAATTTTATTTAAGTGGAAATACCTTTTAGCATTTTTAAGAGCAAAGCCGGCATGATAATAACCATGAAGGCGATGGCTTTTGTCCGGTACATGCCAATCATAGAGATAAAAATCATGCAGCATGGCTCCCCGTATTAAGCTTCGTGTATTATAGCGAAAGGGCAGGCGTAAGGAATATTGGTAGCTAAGATAAGCTACCATTAGACAATGGGTGAAGGTAGAGGTCTTTCCGTGCTGAATGTAATTCATCATCTCCTGTACCTGACTCACTTCTAATAATTCTTTAACAACGTTAATAAATTCCCTTTCTTCAGCATAAGATAATGGCATACGTCTCCTTTCCAACTTTCAAAATTGTTTGGTTAGGAAATGATTATTCCATTGGACAATTCTCAGAATCAAGAATTCTCATCATTTGATGTAAGCCTTGTAATAAGCCGCTGGCATATTTAGCCTCAATGTCCAGGTTACAGATCAGGTTTTCCGGAATATGAATAGCTTCCTTTTGAAGTTCCTTACCCTTTTCAGTTAATTCAATATATACATTTCGTTCATCATTTAAGCTGCGGGTTCTCTTAATATAATCCTGGGATTCCAGCTTTTTTAACATGGGGGTAAGCGTACCGGAGTCCAGATAAAGACGCTTGCCAAGCTCCTTCACATTCACGTTATCCTCCTCCCAGAGTGCAAGGAGAATGATGTAGCCGGTGTACGTAAGACCATGGGGATCTAAGAGGGGTTTGTATTTTTTTATAATCTCCTTGGAACAGACATACAGGGAGAAGCATAGCTGGTTATCAAGCTTTAATAAATCATAGCTAGAGCTGGCAGCAGGTACTGATTCCTTTTTATTACTACCAAGAGAATCAGCCGGCTGATCTTTCTTGGTGGCTTTGTTCGTTGTTGATTTCTCTATTTTACTCATAGGATTACCTCACTTTGTTTTTTGTCAGATAAAAGATAGGATAAACTCATCTTGTTTGATTACAATTAGATTTTATACAATTATTTTGAAAAAGTCAATGAAACATATTGACAATATAAAATAATAGTGTTAAATTAAATTGCAAGCAATACAAAAAAGAATGGGAGCTATATTACATAATACCCCATTTAAAAATAAATAATAACTCTAGTTGTTAATAACATTATATTAGTATCGTTGAAAGGATGGTATCATTATGAACAGTAATTTTAATCAAGCAGTTGAAAACAGGAGATCAATATACGCAATCGGAAAAGAATCACCAATTAGTGATCAAGAAATACAAAATATCGTTGAGCATGCAGTTAAGTATGTTCCAGCCTCCTTTAACTCACAGAGTGCAAGAGTAGCAATTTTATTAAAGGAACAGCATGATAGGCTGTGGGATATAACAAAGGAAAGCTTAAGAAAGTTAGTACCTGTGGAGAGCTTTGCAGCTACGGAAGAAAAACTGAATGCTTTTAAGAATGGCTATGGAACCCTCTTATTCTTTGAGGATCAGGCAGTGGTAGAAGGCTTACAAGAGAATTTTGCACTATATAAGGATAACTTCCCCGTATGGTCCCTCCAGTCCTCGGGTATGTTACAATTTACGATCTGGACTGCGCTGGAAGAAGCAGGGCTAGGTGCCTCCTTACAGCATTACAATCCATTGATTGATGATCAGGTGAAAGCTGAATGGGGTATCCCTGATAAGTGGAAGCTTTGGGCTCAGATGCCTTTTGGAAAGGTCTTAGCTCCGGCAGGAGAGAAAGAATTCTCACCGCTTGAGGCAAGAGTGAAAGTATTTGGATAACAAGAATAAGTAACCCTAATTTTCTCTGGTTTAAATAATGTTGGTGGAAGAGCTATAAAACATTACTCGTGAACAGCAGCCTGAATATATCATATCTAAGGCTTTGGGAGAGAATGTATGATAGCTCTTTTTCCATATTAGTGCTTAAGTTACAAAAAGCTACTTGCAGAAATGTCTTTCTTTTGTTCTCCATCCTTGATATAATGATAGCATATTAATTTTACAAAATAAGGGGGAACTATGCTGTCATTAGAGAAAACAAATAATCATTATATATATGTAGCCTTTTTAGTAACGAATACAAACATGGGACGACTGATTCGCCTCTTTACCAGAAATCAGTATAGCCATGTGTCGATTGCTTTTGAGCATGATTTAAATAAAATGTACTCCTTTGCACGTTATAATATCAATTCCCCGATTTCTGGGGGGTTCGTAGTTGAAGAACCCTATCGGTATTTAATTAATAATAGTGATATTTATGTAAAAATCTGCAAGCTTCCGGTAAGCGCGATCGAGTATAAGCGGATTAAGAAGGAAGTGGAGTATTTTCATAAACATAAAGAAGAAATGATATACAATACCTTAAATGCGGTGCTGTCACTGATTAAAAAGCGGCTGGAGATGAAAAATACTTTTACCTGCTTGGAATTTGTCGCATATTTGCTTCGATACCCTAATATATTAGCGATTCGGGAGCTGGAAGAAAGGCTGGAAGAATACGTGGTATATTACGGCAGTTATCGTGATATTACGAAATGGGAACAGGAATCTATCGATGAAGAGGATTACTTTAGACGAAGACACATTATTGAGGTAATGATGGATACAGTGTCTCATTTGAAAAAGGTAATGGTCAGATTGTTAGAAGAATAAAGTGATAATCTATGGGTGCTATAAGTCGGATTTTATGTTATGATAGGTGTGAAATATATTTATCGTAATTTTGATAGGATGACTTTATAGCACCTTTTTAATGACTTATAGCACCCGATTTCTTAAAATATCTATCAAATTAATAATAAAAAAACATATCAGAAATCAAAGAACGGAGGTTATATGGAATTTGCATACATATATGAAACAAAACTTGGAAAAATAGTATTCAAAGAGAAAGATGAGAGTATTACAGAGGTTTCTATTAGTGTTGATGAAACAGGAAATGAAGGAGATGTGCAATCGAACCTTTTGTTCCGGGAAACAGATTTGATTAAAGCTGCTGCAATCCAGTTATGTGAATATCTGGACGGAAAACGTCAGAATTTTACGATTCCTTTAAAACCGGAAGGAACGGAGTTTCAAAAAAAGGTTTGGAATGCGTTAATCAGTATTCCATATGGTGAAGTTAGAACCTATAAGCAGATTGCTGAGCAGGTCGGAAACGAAAAGGCCTCCAGAGCTGTTGGTATGGCAAATCACAATAATCCGATTATGTGCCTCATTCCCTGCCATCGAGTAATAGGTGCAAACGGCTCCTTGGTTGGCTATGCCGGAGGACTGCATAGAAAGGAGTTTTTGCTTAACTTAGAAAAAGCGAATAGTCAGGTAGGTTAGTACAGTAGCTTCTTGTCACCAATCAAGTATTAAAATTAAATATGATAAGTGTTTAAATCAAATATGATAATGTCTAAATCAAATATGATGAATACTTAAATCAAATATGATTAGTTAGAACAATAAATGTAATTAGAAAGGAATTGTATAACATGAATAAGGAATGGTCATTAGATTTTCTATATCGAGGTTTCGAGGATGAAGAATATAAGAATGATAAGAAAAAGCTAGAGGCTTTAATTAGTGAAGTATCCAGATTCAGTAGTGAATTATCTGAGAAGCAAGAAGAAGCAGCTCTCTTGCAAGCTGTGGAGTATCTTGAGCAGCTGCAGCTGATGGGTTCTAAGTTTGCCGGATATCTATATTCCAAGCAGGCAGTAAATACCTCGGATAGTGCTACCGTGAATGAAATCAATTATTTTGAAAAAACCCTGAGCTTATCCACTAAGCCTTCTGCAGTTATCAAAAAGTTTATTGCGAAAATTCCAAATATCGAGAAGTATTATGAGAAATATCCAAAGTTAAAGGGCTATGACTACATTTTATCAGAGATGAAAGAGGAAGCTAATTATTTATTAAGTGACGACGTGGAAGAAGTGATTGCAAAGCTTAATATCTCAGCAGCTTCCGCTTGGAGCAGTATGCAAAGCTATTTGACATCCACTCTTGAAGTCGAATACCGAGATAGTATGATTACCCTCTCGGAAGTACGAAACAAAGCTTATGATGCTGATGTAAAGGTTCGTAAGGAGGCATATATTGCAGAGGTAAAAGCCTTGGAAAAGATTAAGGATGCTATCAGCTATTCTCTGAATAATATTAAAACTCAGGTTACCACCATATGTGATCTCAGGGGCTATGAATCTCCGTTATCAATGACTTTAATCGATTCCAAAATGAAAAGAGAAACCTTGGATGCGCTGCTGGAGGCAATTAAGGAATTCCTTCCTGCCTTCCACCGTTATTTAAAGCATAAGGCAAAGCTGTTAGGGCATGAGCATGGGCTGCCCTGGTATGAGTTATTTGCACCTTTAGGAGAAAGCGGAAGAAGATTTACCGTGGAGGAGTCAAAGGATTATTTGATCAAGCACTTCCGTGGATTTACAGCAGATCTTGCTGACATGGTGGAGGAGGCCTTTGACAATGCCTGGATTGACTTCTATCCCAGAAAGGGTAAGGTTGGCGGAGCATTCTGTGAGAATCTGCCTTTTGCAAAGCAGAGTATCATTTTATCTAATTTCGAAGGTTCCTTAAGCGATGTAGTAACACTTGCTCATGAGCTTGGCCATGCATATCACGGATTAAATATTCAGGAACATCAGCCGCTCAATGTGGATTATAGTATGCCGGTTGCGGAGACGGCCTCAACCTTTAATGAAGCCTTGATTATGGATGCAGTCATAGAAGAAGCTCAGGGCAAGGAAAAGATGACTTTGATTGAAAGTCAGCTCCAGGACTTTACACAGATTATATGTGATATCTACTCCAGATATTTGTTTGAAACAGCAGTCTTCGAACAGAGCAAGTCAGGCTTTTTATTTGCAGATGAATTAAAGGAGTTAATGCTTTGGGCTCAAAAGGAAGCCTATGGAGAAGGACTGGATCAGGATTATCTGCATCCTTACATGTGGGTAGTAAAAGGACACTATTATTCTGACAGCCATAATTTCTACAATTTCCCTTATGCCTTTGGCGGCTTATTCGCAAGAGGACTTTATGAAAAATATAAAGCAGAAGGGGAAGCATTTGTTTCAAAATACAAAGCGCTTCTGAATGCTACAACCATTATGAGTGTAGAAGATGCCGCACGTCAGGCAGAAATTGATATTGAAAATCCAGAATTCTGGAGAAACAGTCTGAGATCAGTTGAAAAGATGATTGATGAATTTATCAGCTTGGCGGAGTGACATGCATGTATAAGGAAATTGATTTAGAAAATTTTGATTGAGAAAATATAGTAGGGAGCGTAAAGAACTCTTGACAAATCATAAAAGCTGATATAACATATATGTATGGAATGTTATATCAGCTTTTTCCTTTGATAAAGAACTGTGACGTTTGTTAAGGAGTAGATCATATGATGATGAATTACCCTGATTTTTTTAATGACGTTTTTGGACCAATTATGCAACCTGGTTCAAGTTCTCATACGGCAGCACCCTGCAGAATTGGTTTATTAGCCAGATCGTTTCTTGGTGAGCAGCCGGTGGAAGCTAGATTTATCATGGATACGGAAGGCTCCTTTGCAGGTACCTTTGGTATTATGAAGGAAGATAAAGGGATGCTCTCGGGAGTTCTAGGATTTGGTCCGGAAGATGAGAGAATTAATCAGGTATTTAATATAGCCCAAAATGAAGGGCTGAAATACAGCTATATATTTGATCAGATGAAGGAAAGCAGTCATTTGAATTCCATTAAAATCGTGCTTAGAGGTATCAGCGGTAAAACGGTTGAGCTCGTCGGTGATTCTACCGGCGGTGGTATGGTGTGTATTAAGAAACTGGATGGTTTTGAGGTCAATTTGATTGGAGAAACCTATGTTTTATTAGTATTCTCAGCGATTTCTGCTGTGCAGGAGAAGAGCCTACTACAAATAACCGGCGAATATCTGGAAAGTGGAATAATAATAAATCAGGAACGAACTCTGAACTTTTATAAATATTCTGAACCTCCGGGTATTGCTCGTATTAAAGCTGAATTTGCAGATGTAAGAATAGAGCTTTTGAATCCGGTATTACCCGTTGTATTTCAGCGTAATAGAATGACTCAGCTTTTTAAGACTGTGTCGGAATGGCGCCATATAGCTTCTGAACGTAAAATCAGTATGAGCCAGGCAGCGGTAGAATATGAAATGGCTTCCTCATTATGGCCGGAAGAAAAAGTGATTGAGTATATGAAAGAACTGAAACATATCTTACATAGACAGATTAATGCGGCATATGAAACCTACGAAGAAAAGGAAGCTTCTGAGTTTGAACGCATGGACAGTGGGCTATGGAGTGATTACCAGAAGGGCTCAAGGGTCTTGAGTGGGTCTGTGATTGGTAATGTAATTAAGCGTACCATTGGTGTAAATCAAAAAACAATTGGAGTACCTATCGTTCCCGGCCCTATGGGTACCGGGGGAGGTTATTTATTTTCTGCAATGCTTTCAGTAAAAGAGGCTTATGGTCTAAGTGAGGATGATTTGTTAAGGGGACTTTTTGTAGCGGCAGGCATCGGAGCCATTTCCTACACTCACACCAGTCCGACCGGGGAAGTAGTCGGGTGTGGAGGTGAGTGCGGCGTATGCTGCGCTATGGGAGCAGCGGCTATTGTTGAGATGTGCGGAGGGAATGGGCATCAAATAGAAAATGCAGCTTCATTGGCTCTCCAGACCTTTATCGGGCTGCCCTGCGACCCCGTGATTGGTGGATATGAGGCACCCTGCTTCAGTCGGGTTATTGCTGCAGCAAGTTTGGCAGTGGTATACGCTGACCTCGCTCTTGCAGGTTCTCAGGCAGTAATTCCTTATGATGAGATGGTTCAGGCACTGGACCTAGTAGGTAAAGGAATGCCACCAGAGCTTCTCTGTACCTCGAAAGGAGGATGCTGCACAACTCCTACAGCCAAACGCTGTGAGGAGGAGTTTAAGAAGAACAGGGCAGTAGTTTGAAAAATCATATGTAATTTAAGCTAAATAATTTTAAAATCATACTTGACATATCAGACATATTGTTTTATCCTATCTAAAATACTAATAAATCGTAAATCTGATATAAAAATTAATAATTTAACTGACCGGACAACAGGAGGTTAAAAACATATTTTATGTTTTTAGTCTCCTGTTTTTTATTACCCACGAAATAATTTGCTGCCTCAACTTGTTTCTTCAAGGCAAATGTTTAGCTTATGAGGCGCAATTCCAAGGTGCTGTCTTTAGTGGTAACAATGGTAATAAATATAAAGGTTAAAAGGAGGAAAGCTTATGGCATTAGAACAAAATCAATCTCAGTGCCAAGTCGCTGCAGACGATGAATGGTGAGAGGAAGCTATAGCTGTAAAGCTGATATGGAAGAATCGAATACATAGATTGACCAGGCATAAGGATGTGGCAAAATTAATTGCCGATCCAAATTAAGAGTTTAATAGATAAATAACTTATTTTTTTGACCTAAAACCTATTAAACATATTTATAATAAATGTTACACGCTGAAAGCGGGAACATAATAAATTTTAGGAGGAGTTATTAACCATGAGAAAACTAAGAAAATTTGCAAGCCTGATAGCGCTTGCACTCACCCTCAATCTGCTGCTCACCGCTTGCGCCGGTAAGCCGGTTGAAGAGAGCAGTACCACTACCAACGAGGATAGCAGCGAAAGTGTATCCACAACCGAGCCTGCAACCGCAGCTACAACCGCACCTACTGAAGCGCCTGCAGCCGAAACTGTTGAATACAAGTATGGGAAAATTGACATTCCCGGCAAGGAAGGAGCACTTTGTGCCGCTCCCATTTATATCGCATATGAAAAGGGCTTCTTTGCAGAAGAAGGATTTGATGTGACACTCATCTCTGCTAACGCTGAAACACGTAAAATTGGTCTGAACAACGGAACAATCCCGATTGTAAATGGTGATTTTCAGTTCTTCCCGTCCATTGAGAATGACGTTAAGGTTAAGGTTGTAGACGGTTTACACAACGGTTGTATTAAGTTTCTTGTTAGAAAGGATTCAACCATTGAAAGTGCCGAGGATCTTAAGGGCTTGAAAATTGGTGTGGATGAAATCGGTGGTACTCCTCACCAGGTAGCTTCTGTATGGCTTGAGAAGGCTGGAATTTCCGCAAAGCCAGAGGATGGCGAAGTAGAGTTCCTTCCTTTTGACGATGGTAATCTTGAAGTGGAAGCGCTCAACAAGGGAGATATCGATGTAGCTGCGTTATGGGATCCATTTGGTTCAGTTCAGGAAAAGACCGGCAATTACAAGGTTATCTTTGATCTTTCCACTGATCCTACCTTTGCAGGCAAGTATTGCTGCTTCCTCTATGCTTCTGAAAAGCTGCTTAATGAGGAGCCTGAAAAAATAGCTGCATTACTCCGTGCTTACCATAAAGCACAGAACTGGATTTCTGAGAATGCCGAAGAAGCCGTTCAGCTTATTATTGATGGCAAATATTCCGCAATTGAAGATCAAGAGCTTGCTGTAGAGCTTGTGAAGCATTATTCTTATCCATCCGCTCATGACCATGAGGTTAATAAGCAGGATGTAGGGTCCGATGTACTCTATTTTGCTACTGAGCTGTATAACATAGGATATCTGAAAACGAATCCTGAAGAGTTTGTAAAAAAAGCATATCAAAAAATAGACCTTACATTAGGTCAATAGGAGGCAGATGCCTTGAGCATAATAAAACAATCAACCGTTCCCCCCTTGTTAAACCAGGGGAGGAACGGTAAAAAACGCATAACTAATAAAAAGTATTTACTAATTACAGCATTTACGGTGATAGGTTTAGCAGTTGCAATCATTGCTAATTTGTCTGTCAGACAGATTGCAGATGTAAAGATAACAGCATATGCCTACGGTTCCCTGATTATTGATATCAATGATGCCTACCGTATTGTTCTTGCGGTGCTGATACTGGTGTATCTCGGTATTTCTGCCTACTCATTCTTCGATGTCGACAGGAGGATAAAGTTTGCCAAGCGCGCTCCGTTTCGATTTGCAATTGGTATTGCACTGGCTGTCTGGGATATATTGGGAACCAAGCTGCTGTTACTTCCTCAACCATTTTTCCCGGGGCCAGCCCGTATTATCGAGGCGTTTATGATGGAAGGTGATTACATATGCCAAAACACCTTGTATTCCCTTCGTTTGTTCACCATTGGCTTTGTGCTCGGAGTAATATTCGGTGTAGGTACCGGTATTCTTATTGGATGGTTTCCGAAGGTATATTATTGGGTATATCCGGTCTTGAAAATAACCGGTGTAATACCGGCAGTAGCCTGGATGCCCTTTGCGCTGACGCTATTTCCTACACCCTTTTCAGCGGCAGCATTTTTGATTGTAATCTGCGCATGGTTTTCCATTGCATCATTGACAGCCCAGGGCATTCAAAGTACTCAAAAGTCGCAGTTTGAGGTTGCGCGTACTCTTGGGGCGAAGACGCCCTTTCTGGTATTCCATGTGGCAATTCCTCATGCGATACCACAGATTTTTACCGGTATCTCGAACGCAAATGGCTTTGCATTTACAACACTTGTTATGGCAGAAATGATGGGGCAGCCGGGCGGACTTGGCTATTACATCAACACGTCAAAGGTGTGGAGTGCTTATTACAAGGTTTTTGCGGCGATTCTTGTAATGGCAGTATTGTTCAGTCTGATTATGGAAGTCATTAGCTTGATTCAGAGTCATGTGCTAAGGTGGCAGAAAGGCTTGGTGAAAAGAATTGGAGAATGATACAATTATAGAAATCAAAAATGTTAACCGCACCTATATAGATGATAAAGACAATACGGTGGAAGCGCTAAAGGATATTAATCTTACCGTTAAACGCGGTGAATTTGTGTCAATCATCGGCTCCTCCGGATGCGGGAAAACGACCTTGCTGCGTCTTATTGCCGGACTTGATTTGCCGGAGACCGGGCTACTAACACTTGCCGGACAGGAAATCACGGAGCCAGATCCCCAAAGAGGGTATGTTTTTCAACAAGGCGGATTATTCCCCTGGCTGACAGTGGAACAAAATATTGCTACAGGCTTGAAGGCAAGGCGTGTCTACCGGCAAAACAAAAGTCAGGTTGTTCACTATATTGATTTGATCGGATTAAACGGCTTTGAGAAGGCCTTTCCCCATCAGATCAGCGGCGGTATGGCACAACGAGTAGCAATTGCACGTGCGCTGATTAATAAGCCGAAGGCACTGCTTCTCGATGAGCCGATGGGAGCGCTTGATTCCTTTACCCGGGCAGACATTCAGGATAAACTATTGGAGCTTCGCAAAGAAAATGATGCAACCATGATACTTGTGACCCACGATGTGGATGAAGCGATTTATCTAAGTGACCGGATTGTCATTATGACACCACGTCCAGGTAAGATTAGTGAAATAATGAACATCAAACTGTCACATCCTCGTGACCGTGGAGGATCGGAGTTTTTGTCGATACGCGGTGTTATTCTTGAAAAATTGCATTTGGCTAGTTCCCAGCCGCAGTTGGAATATACTATATAATGATTTTGGCGTCAAATGTACGAGATTTAGGGTGTGAAGTGAATATGGGTGCATATATATCCACCTGGGCTCGCCTTTAACATCCCATGATTGCCGAGTGCAGGCAATCACGGGAGGCCCGGTCTTCGCCCATATGGATATATATGCACCCATATTCACTGCGCTAGTCTTAGAAAGGCATTTGTCGGGCAAACCATATAATAAATGCGTATACATTCAGCGAGGTTGAGTAAAGAAGATTTTGGCCTTAATATCATAATTAAAGTCATTTTATAGCGAAAATTGAAAAATGAGGAAAGAAAAATTCACATAAATTCAGTAAATGGTGAGACAATAAAAGTAGGCTTTATTAATATATCATTGTTAAAAAGCGAGAGATGGATTTTAAAGTGTTAATAGAAAGGGTGTGAGATGAGTGAGTTTAATAGATAATGAGCACCAGTTACCGGTGGGCTTGGGGATGAGATTAGCATTAGATATGGATGCAATGACGAATTTTGTGAGACTTTCGGATAGCAGTAAAAAGCAATTAGTTGATTATATTGAAGGCTCATCAACAGGGGACGAAGCAAGAAACCGTGTTACAGAAGTGGTTTCCAATCTGCATAAGGGGGACACATATCGTTAACTAATAAAAAGCTTGATCACATTATAGGATAGGAATGCATATCCCAGTGATCAAGCTTTTCAATTTATGACAGTTAAATTATTTCCTTAATTCAATTTGTATATACCAAAGAAATTACGAACGAACTAATCAAATGATTTGCTGTTTCTTTATTCTATTGATTTACTATCTTTGACTTCCCATAAAGAACAATGCTACCGTACCAGGTCCGGAATGTGCTCCGATGGTAGGACTAACATAGCTAATCAAGAAGTTATTAATACCAAAGCGCTCTTTAATCTGATCTGCAACAAATTGTGCATCCTCAAGACAATCACCATGACTAATGAAAATGATATCATTCGTGCCGGAATAATTCTTAATCTTCTCGCCCATGGTATCAACTAGAGATATTAAAGCTTTTTTTCTGCCTCTTACATTGTTCAAAGGAATCAGTCGTCCTTCATTATCAACATGTAGAACCGGCTTAACATTGATTAGAGTGCCGATAATGGCAGTAGCCTTGGATACACGCCCGCCACGATGCAAATGATGCAAATCGTCTACGGTAAACATGTGGCACAGATTTAATTTGTTGGCCTCAAGCCACTCCACAGTTTCTTCAAGAGTCTTACCAGCCTCTTGTAACATCACAGCCTTGTGTATCAGAAGACCTTCACCAAGGGAAGCACAAAGAGAATCAATTACAATAATTTTGGCATTCGCACGTTCGTCACATAGCTCTCTTGCAACAGTCCCGGCTACGGAGCAGCTTCCGCTTAATGCAGAAGAAAAAGCGATGTGCAGTATATCATAGCCTTCATCAAGGAAGCGGGTAAATACTTTACGTGCTATATCAGGATTAACTGCCATTGTTGTAGGCATTGCTCCTCCTCGCATAATATCATAAAACGTCTTTGGTTCCAGGACATTTCCTTCTCCGTATACGGTTCCATTCATATTGTAATAAAGGGGAAGTACGCCGATGTTATGCTGTTGGACATAATCCTCTGGTAAATCACATGTCGTATCGGTAGTAATGATATATTTGTTCATTGTATTATACCAATCCTTTCTTATGTTAATTCTGAAAGATCTTAAATTTTAGATTCTTCAAATGAAATTCAAGTAGTTTTAATTACGATATCATATATTATATCATACTATACCTAGCTGTTACAATATGCCTTTCTAAAAATATAATTTTGATCTTTGACTTATAACACCTGAATCATCTTTTGAAAAAAATCCCTAAATTGGTTGAAATGTGTCTTTATTACAAAAAACTCTTTTCTTATGAAAATACTTATGATATAATTACAAGAAGTTAATTGATGTTAAGGAGGTAGAAGAATGAAACATATCAAAACTTTAAACACAAAAAACCTTAAGGATACTATGAAAACAGGCGGTTGCGGAGAATGCCAGACATCCTGTCAGTCAGCTTGCAAGACATCTTGTACAGTTGGAAATCAGAGCTGTGAGAACAAATAGATAATTCGTACATAGAATACGTAATTGTTCTCTGAACCTTATCGTTAGAGGGCAATAGATCTGTTTTGGAATTACATCTTTAAAGAAGATGATGAAGGTGAACAAAGAAGATAAATCTAATTAAGAAGATAAAACAACTTAAGAAGATAAAACATCTTCTACGAGAGAATGGATTCGGAAATATGAATTCGTTCTCTCAATTTTGTAAGTAATGGATCAGTTTATTGATTCAATCGGTGGTATGGGGCTGCCTTAAAATATTTTTCGGTGCGAGACATAATTTACGGAAGATATTTTAAGACAGTCCTATTCGTTGTGAAAGATAATAGTCAGGATATAAATATGAGTTGAAAAATCAATTCATTTGTTTAGGTAATAGGAGGATTAACCGTGGTTCATCAGTATAAAAATAATGGATACAATATCGTATTAGATGTTAATAGTGGAATGGTTCATGTAGTTGACGATTTGGCATATGATATCATCGGAATGTACGAAAACAATGGGCGGGAAGAGATTGCAGCGGCAATGCTTGAAAAGTATAGTCAGGCAGAGCTTTTGGATGAAATTCTCTCACAGGAAGAGATAACAGGTTTTGAGAATAAAAAAGATGCACTGGTTAACTTGATTAATGAAGTGCTTGAGGATGTAGAACAGCTGAAACAAGAGGGTGCCTTATTTACTCAGGATATCTATGAGAATTATATTAAGGATTTCAAATCACGTTCTACAGTAGTGAAAGCTCTATGTCTACATATTGCCCATGATTGTAACCTGGCCTGCAGATATTGCTTTGCAGAAGAGGGAGAATATAAAGGGCATCGAGAATTGATGAGTTATGAAGTTGGAAAACAGGCCTTGGATTTTCTAATTGCAAATTCAGGGAAAAGAAGAAATCTGGAAGTGGATTTCTTCGGCGGGGAACCTTTAATGAATTTCCAGGTGGTGAAGGATCTTGTCAAATACGGTAGAGGGCTGGAAGAATCTCATAATAAGAAGTTCCGTTTCACCCTGACAACAAATGGGGTATTACTGAATGATGACATTATGGAATTTGCTAATCAGGAAATGAGTAATGTGGTACTCAGTATCGACGGACGTATGGAAATCAACGATCAGATGCGCCCAAGCAGGAATGGTAGGGGAAGCTATGAACTCATAGTTCCTAAATTTAAAAAGCTTGCAGAAAGCAGAAATCAGACCAATTATTATGTGAGAGGTACCTTTACTCATAATAATCTGGATTTTAGTGAGGATGTAAAGCATCTTGCTGACCTGGGCTTTAAGCAGATTTCCGTGGAGCCGGTAGTTGCATTGCCGGAAGAGCCCTATGCTATTAAGGAAGAAGATCTGCCAAAGCTATATGAGGAATATGATAAGCTGGCAAAGCTGATGCTAGAGTATAAAAAGGAAGGAAAGGATTTTAATTTCTTCCATTTTATGATAGATCTTTCCGGAGGTCCATGTGTTGCGAAGCGCTTGTCCGGCTGTGGCTCAGGAACAGAATATTTGGCAGTGACCCCATGGGGAGATCTGTATCCCTGTCATCAGTTTGTTGGAGAAGAACAATATCTGATGGGAAATGTGTTCGAAGGTGTGAAGACACCGGACATGGTGCAGGATTTTAAGCATTGTAATGTATATTCCAAAGATAAATGCCGGGATTGTTTTGCAAAATTCTATTGCAGCGGCGGATGTGCAGCAAACTCCTTTAAATTCCATGGTGATATTAATGATGCTTATGATATTGGCTGTGAGCTTCAGAAAAAACGTGTGGAATGTGCTATTATGCTTAAAGCAGCAGAGGAATAGAAACAAATTGGAGGCTGCATGGAAAATTGGGTATTAAAAAATAAAAAGGCAGATTTTCAATTAATAATGCAGGAGTGCGGTATTAGCGAAGTAATTGCCCGCTGTTTGGTTAATAAGGGCTTTGAAAAGGTAGAGGACATGCAAAAATTCCTGCATCCGGGGTTAGAACAGCTTGGAGAGCCCTTATTATTAAAAGATTTGCCCGAGGCTTGTGCAATTCTTAAGAATAAGCTGCAAGAGGAGAAACGAATCAGAATCATCGGCGATTATGATGTGGATGGTGTAGTGGCGACGTATGTACTGTATCAGACCTTCACAAGACTGGGAGCCAGGGTCGATTATGAGATTCCAGATCGTATCAAGGACGGATACGGGATTAATATCAACATGGTGGAAGCTGCCTACGAAGCGGGAATAGATACGATCATCACCTGTGATAACGGAATAGCAGCGCTGGAGCAGATTGAAAAGGCGAAATCCTTTGGCATGACCGTAATCGTTACGGATCATCATAGTCTGGTGCAATTAGAAGAGGGAAATCCCATACTTCCCAGTGCAGATGCGGTGATTAATCCAAAGCGGTCAGATTGCCAATATCCCTTTAAAGGTCTGTGCGGTGCAGCAGTTGCCTATAAATTATCGATGGCGCTGCTAAATGACTTTACAATGAGCGACAATCAAGCGTTTGCTGAGGAATTGCTATCCTATGTGGCAATTGCAACGGTTTGCGATGTTATGGAACTGATCGGTGAAAACCGTGTAATTGTAAAACATGGCTTGGAGCTGTTAAAAAGGACAAAAAACCGAGGACTAAATGCTCTTATGGAGGTTTGCGCTGTTGATAAGGAACAGTTAAGTGCTTTTCATTTAGGCTTTGTCATTGGACCCTGCCTGAATGCCTCCGGTAGACTGGATACTGCGAAAAAGGGATTAGAATTATTACTTTCAGATAATGAAGAAGCAGCGATTCGTCTTGCCGGTGAAGTGAAAAGCTTAAATGAACTCCGAAAGAATATGACCGCTGAAAATGTAGAGAAAGCGATTGCAATTATTGAAGAGAGCGAAATTAAAGACCATAAGGTATTGGTAGTGCATTTATGTGATTGTCATGAAAGTATTGCAGGTATTATTGCCGGCAGGCTGCGTGAGCGATATAATAAGCCGGCTATCGTATTAACGGATGCGGAACATGGAGTAAAAGGCTCAGGGCGCTCGATTGAAGTTTATAATATGTTTGAGGAATTATCAGGCTGCCGGGATTTGTTCTTGAAGATGGGAGGTCATCCCATGGCGGCAGGACTTTCACTGCTTCCCGAAAATGTTGAGCTTTTACGGACGACCTTAAATCAGAATACCTTACTCACGGATGACATGCTGGTTCCCAAGGTTACGATTGATATCCATTTACCACTGGGGTTTATCAACGAGCAGCTTGTAAATGAGCTTAAGGTTCTGGAGCCCTTTGGTAAAGGTAACGAGAAGCCGCTCTTTGCCGAAAAGGATTTAAAGATTCGATCTGCCTTTATAATAGGGAAGAGTGGGAACGGTTTACGACTCAGAGTTGAGAACAAATACGGAAGAGAAATGGATGCGGTCTACTTCGGTGACGTAAATGAATTTTTTGCATATATTAGTAAAACCTATGGAGAAGAGGAAGCCAGGAAGATGAAAACAGGCAGAGGAGTGAATGCCACAATTTCGGTGACCTATTTTCCTAAGATTAACGAGTATAATGGCTTTAAGACTCTTCAGTTAATGATACAAAATTATCGTTAGACGGAAGCTGAATATGAATTGAAATGATTATACATATATTGGGAAACATAGTTAATTAATGGATAAAAGGCCTATTTTGTCTAAATTATGTATTATTCTCATGAAATATTCTTTACGAAATTAAGGTTATGGTGATATAATAAGCATCTAAAGCATGATTAATTAATAATAAATAAAAAATTTGCAATAATTGGATATAAAAATAGAATTTTAAGCAATCATTTATATATTAGGATGGAGTTAAATCAGAAAGGCATGGATAATGAAATGAAAAAGTTGGAAGAATATGTAAGAAGTATACCGGATTTTCCGGAACCAGGGATTGTATTTCGTGATGTTACAAGTATTTTACAAGATAAGGACGGTCTGAGAATGGCGATTGACCAAATGCAGGCGTATCTGACAGAATTAGATTTTGATGTTATTGTTGGACCTGAGTCCAGAGGATTTATCTTTGGTGTACCGATTGCATATAACTTGAACAAAGCCTTTGTACCGATTCGTAAAAAGGGTAAATTGCCTTGTGAGACGATCTCCATGGATTATGACTTGGAATATGGTAAGGGTACGATTGAAGTTCATAAGGATGCGATTCAGCCAGGTCAGAAAGTGGTTATTATTGATGACCTGATTGCAACCGGCGGGACCATTGAAGCGATTACAAAGCTAGTGAAGGAACTTGGCGGTGAAGTAATTAAAATTGTATTCCTCATGGAATTAAAGGGGCTGGAAGGACGTAAGAAGCTGGAAGGCTTTGACATAGAAGCAGTTCTTCAATACGAAGGCAAATAGTACTATAGATTCAATAGACAACGAAAGGCATAGTTTATGCCCTGTGACTAGATGAATGGAACATCAATATGTTCCTTATAGAAGACTTTATAAAGGGGTGGTAATATCATGGAGGAAAAGAGAGCGATATCTGGAAATGAGACAATCCTGATGGCAGCAAGTAATGTGCCTGCTGATTTTACTGCGCCCGAAATTCTATATAAAGAATTAGTTGATAAAATAAGAAGCTATCACCCTTCCGCAGATATCTCTCTAGTGGAGAAAGCCTATAATATAGCTAATGATGCACATAAGGAGCAGCTTCGAAAATCGGGCGAGCCTTATATCATTCATCCGCTTTGTGTGGCAAATATTCTCGCGGAATTGGAGCTTGATAAGGAAACCATTATTGCCGGTATTCTGCATGACGTGGTCGAGGATACAGTTCTCACAACAGAACAGATATCCTCCATGTTCTCAGAGGAAATCGCATTACTGGTTGATGGTGTAACCAAGCTGACACAGTTAAACATGGATAAGGTCGAGTTGCAGGCAGAGAATCTTCGTAAGATGTTCCTTGCTATGGCAAAGGACATCCGTGTTATTTTGATTAAATTAGCTGACCGGTTGCATAATATGAGAACGTTAAAATACATGGCTCCTGAGAAGCAAAAGGAAAAAGCCCGGGAGACCATGGATATCTATGCACCTATTGCGCAGCGACTTGGTATTAGTAAGATAAAGATAGAACTTGACGATTTATCGCTGAAATATCTGGAGCCTGAGGTATACAAGGATTTATCGGAAAAGATAACGACAAAGAAAAGTGAACGCCAGGTTTACATTGATGACATTGTCGAGGAAGTATTGGAGCATATTGATGAAGCGGGTATATCAGCTAAAATTGATGGACGCGTAAAGCACTTCTTTAGTATTTATAAGAAGATGGTGAACCAGAATAAAACGCTGGACCAGATTTATGATTTATTTGCTGTTCGTGTTATTGTAGACTCTGTTAAGGATTGTTATGCTGTTTTAGGCGTTATACATGAGATGTATAAGCCGATTCCAGGGCGCTTCAAAGATTATATCGCTATGCCAAAGCCTAATATGTATCAATCTCTTCACACTACTCTAATTGGGCCTCAAGGAACACCTTTTGAAATACAGATACGTACCTTTGACATGCATCGTACCGCGGAATACGGTATTGCTGCCCACTGGAAGTATAAGGAAGGTCAGGACGGAAAGAGCGGCACAGCAAATTCAGAAGAAGAAAAATTGACCTGGCTGAGGCAAGTGCTTGAATGGCAGAAGGATTTATCTGATAATAAAGAATTCCTTAGTCTGATTAAAAATGATTTTGACCTTTTCTCTGACAGTGTATATGCATTTACACCGACTGGGGATGTTAAGACCTTACCGACCGGATCGAATCCAATTGATTTTGCTTATAGTATTCATAGTGCTGTCGGCAATAAAATGGTGGGTGCGAGAGTAAATGGTAAATTAGTTCCCATCGATTATGTCATTCAAAATGGTGATCGCATTGAAATTCTTACTTCGCAGAACTCTAAGGGACCAAGCCGTGACTGGCTGGGAATTGTTAAGAGTACTCAGGCGAAGAATAAGATTAACCAATGGTTCAAGACAGAGCTAAAAGATGAGAATATTACAAGGGGTAAGGAATTAATCCTGGCATATTGTAAGGCTAAAAGTATTGTCGCAAGCGACGTTATGAAATCCGAATATACAAGTATTGTGATGGCGAAATACGGTTTTCGAGATTGGGAATCCGTCTTGGCAGCGGTTGGTCATGGAGGCTTAAAAGAAGGTCAGATTGTTAATAAGCTTCTGGAAGAGTATAAGAAGAAGCATAAGAAAGAAATTACAGATGAAAACGTACTGGAGACAATCTCAGAGATTAAAGAAAAGTTCCCTCAGAAAAAATCAAAGAGCGGAATTGTTGTCGAAGGAATCCATGATGTTGCAGTACGCTTTTCAAAATGCTGCAGCCCTGTTCCGGGAGATGAAATTGTTGGCTTTGTCACCAGAGGAAGAGGCGTATCCATCCATCGTACCGACTGTATCAATGTCATGAACTTGCCGGAAGAAGACCGTGCGCGATTAATCACGGCTGAATGGAATGTAGCTGATGATAAAGTATCCGGTGGAGTATACAGTGCAGAGATCACCATCTATGCAAATAATCGATCCGGTGTCCTGGTTGATATTTCCAAGGTGCTTACTGAAAATAAGATCGATGTAACCTCTATGAATGTGAGAACCAGTAAACAGGGAACGGCGACCATCAGCATTGGATTTGAAATTAAAAGTAAAGATCAGCTTAATGAAATTATTGCAAAGGTTCGAAATGTGGAGAGTATTCTTGATATTGAACGAACTGCAGGCTAATAAATTAAAAATGGTTTTCATAAACAATTAGTAATATGAATGAGATGGAGATAGGAGTGAGTAACATTAAAGTTAAAGCATTAGTACTTGGCATGGTTCAAACAAATTGCTATATTGTCAGCAATGAAGATACAAAGGAAGCTATTGTAGTTGATCCGGCGGATCGCGCGGATAAAATTGAACAATATTTAAAGGCAAATGACCTCGTGTGCAAGGGTATCCTTCTCACGCATGGTCATTTTGACCATATTATGGCGGCGGCTGATTTGGCAGCCGCGACAAAAGCTCAGATTCATGCACATGAAGAGGAAGCGAAACTGTTAGAGGATCCGGGAATGAATGCCTCAATCCAATTTCGTAAAGAATGCAGCTTGAGACCTGATGTCCTATTAAAAGATCAGGAAGTTTTACACATGGCTGGCTTTACTATTAAAGTAATTCATACACCGGGGCACACAATTGGCGGTGCCTGCTATTATTTTGTCGGTCATGGTGTTTTGTTCAGCGGAGATACACTTTTTCTTGAGGATATCGGCAGATATGATCTGCCCACCGGAAATGGAAAAGTATTGGTGAACTCAATCAATAGTAAACTAATGTTACTGGAAGATCAGGTTATTGTATATCCGGGTCATGGTGATCCAACTACGATAGGACATGAGCGGGATAATAATATATATATCAATAGAAGTTCAAGCCTTTTCGATTAGTGGGTTATAGGATTCATGTTTAACTTAGGTTTATGTAGTGAGATGAATCAGTGTGTATATGCATTCATCTGGACTTGCCTTACCATCCTGTGCTTGCCAAATGCAGGCAATCACAAGATGCCGGTCTGCGCCATCTGAATACATATACACACTGATTCATCGCTGTAGTATTATTGAGATTCTTGACATATGAATCTTATATAGTTTGTAGGAAGTGAGATTGATATGATTAATATTATTTTATCCGATAAGGCTTACGAGAACGATTTTTATCCACTGGTGAAAGCTTTTTATCCTGAGGAGACTATCAAGGTATTTTCTTCGGAGGAGTTTATCGGACAACAGCAGGAAGATCTGCTTCCTCAGCAAGAGAATGTTGGAGTTCAAGTTGATAAAGGACTTACCGTTGAGATTGAGTTATTTGAAGAGTATGTCCTTCTGCGGGTTGGGAATCAATTGGATTGGCAGGAGACGAAAATAATCGGCTCCCTTAATTCGTTGACGAAGGCAGGGTATAAGAATACGATCAAGCGTGGTCTGTACCAAGTACTATCGCGGCTTGTAGAACGAGAGCTTCCTTGGGGGATTCTTACGGGGATTCGACCAACAAAGCTGGTTTATGAGATGCTGGAGCAGGAGGTTTCGGAGGAAGACATTAGGGCTCATATGGATAAAGAATATCTTTGTTCCAGGGAAAAGGTAGATATGAGCATACAGATTGCAAAAAGGGAGCTGGTACTCCTTCAGGAGATGGATTATCAAAAGGGCTATAGCCTTTACATTGGTATTCCCTTCTGTCCGACCACCTGTTTATATTGTTCCTTTACCTCATATTCTATAGCACGTTTTTCTAATTTAGTAGAGGATTATCTGGAGGCGTTAGAGAAGGAACTGGTATATGCTTCCACCTGCTTCCCGGATAAGAAGCTGGCTTGCATTTACTTTGGTGGTGGAACACCCACAACACTAAGTGCAGAGCAGCTGGATCGAATCATTGGCAAAGTGAAGGAGCATTTTGATTTTTCACATGTAAAAGAGTTCTGTGTGGAAGCGGGACGACCTGACAGCATTACCCCTGAGAAGCTTTTGGTATTAAAAAAATGGGGAGTGGATCGAATTAGTATTAATCCGCAAAGCATGCAGCAAAGAACCTTGGATTTGATTGGAAGATGTCATACCATAGAAGATATTAAAGAAGCTTTTCGTATAGCACGTGAAACCGGACATCATAATATTAATATGGATATTATCATCGGCTTACCGGGAGAAGCTCCGGAGGATGTGGAGGATACTTTAAGACAGATTAAAGAAATGAATCCGGAAAGTCTCACAGTTCATACGTTAGCGATTAAACGTGCGGCGAGATTGAATCTTGAGAAGGATAATTACATGGAGCTGAAAGCCTCAGAAGTGCCGAAGATGCTAGAGCATGTAATGGATTTTGCAGAAGATAACAGCTATCTACCCTATTATCTTTACCGGCAAAAGAATATGGCTGATAATCTTGAGAATATCGGCTATTCCAGATTCGGTAAAGAAGGGCTTTATAATATATTAATTATGGAGGAAAAGCAGACAATCCTAGCCCTTGGAGCAGGAGGGATGTCTAAATTTGTTTTCCATAAGGAGAATCGGCTGGAACGGGTGGACAATGTAAAAAGTGTAACAGATTACATCAACCGCATTGATGAAATGATAGCTAGAAAGCAGGATTTTATTGCTCGAAATGATTTATGGAATTAAACAGGTATTATGATAAAACGATAGAATAGTTTAGTTAGAACGGAGGACGAACATGATTACACAAAGACCGAAGGGAACCCAGGACTGGTATGGTTCCAATATGCATAAACGAACAATTATCGAAGGTATTGCGCGTAAAATATGTAAGGCTTATAACGTGAAAGAAATCATTACCCCTGCATTTGAGCATACAGTTCTTTTTCAAAGAGGTGTAGGTGAGACTACGGACGTTGTTCAAAAGGAGATGTATACCTTTGACGATAAAGGAAATCGCAGTATTACCTTAAAGCCGGAGGGTACAGCGGGGGCTGTAAGAGCCTTTCTGGAAAATGGTTTATTTGCAGAAACCCAGCCAACAAAGTTGTTTTATTTTACCCAGGCATTTCGATATGAGAATCCTCAAAGCGGACGTTTGCGTCAGCATCACCAGTTTGGTATCGAGTTCTTTGGTTCAGCAAGCCCCCTGGCTGAGGTTGAGCTAATCACCTTACTGACGGAATTCATGAAAGAATTAGGCATGAAGGGTGCCAAGCTTCATATTAACAGTATCGGCTGCGGTAATTGCCGTAAGACTTATAATGAAGCATTACTGGCTTATTTAAAACAGCATGAATCAGAGTTATGTCCGACCTGTCGTGAACGTATGCTGAAAAACCCCCTGCGAGTAATCGACTGTAAGGTGCCATCCTGTAAGGTGATTGTAAAGGATGCGCCCAGAACCATAGAGTATCTGGATGAAGAATGTAAAAATCACTTCGAGGAGCTGCAGCGCTTGTTAACAGAGCTTGAAATTCCTTTCGAGGTGGATACCGGAATTGTTAGAGGTCTTGATTACTATACCAAAACAGTATTTGAATTCGTAAATGCTGATGGCTTTACTTTATGCGGCGGCGGAAGATATGATAATCTCATTCATGAGGTTGATGAGAAGCAGGATATCCCGGCTGTAGGCTTTGGCTTTGGTATCGAGCGAATTATCAACGAGTTGGCTGTAGAGGGAGTTGAACTGGAGGCGGAACCTTCCGTGGCACTCTACGTAGGAATCTTAGGACAGGATGCTAAGGCGGAGGCTTTCAAACTGGTACAAAAGCTTCGTAGTTCTGGCGTAATCGTTGAAACAGATTATATGGATCGAAGTGTTAAGGCTCAGATGAAGTACGCGAATAAAATCGGAGCAAAGAACACAGTCATTATCGGTGCAGATGAGTTAAGTAATAATAAGGCTAATATTAAGAATATGGAAACCGGTGAACAGACAGAGGTAGCACTGGATAAAATAGCTGAATTTTTCTTATAAATCCTTGTCAGAGGAAATAAGAGAAATGAAATGTAAATAATGAAAGAAAAGCAAAAAATATTAAGTTGAAGCGAAAAAACGCTAAGTAAAAGTAAATTAGAATATTAAAAAAGCTAGGTTATTTTCATTAGTATCAATATGGATAAGGAGGCTATTACTATGGTAAGACATTTTGTGGCATGGAATTTTGCTGAACATCTTTCTGCGGAGGAACGAGAGGCTAAGTCAGCACAGATGAAGCAGGAACTGGAGAGCTTAAAGGATTTAATACCCGGTATTGTATCAATTAATGTATATTTAAATCAGCTTTCAACCTCAGATTCTGAGTTGGTATTGGACAGCGTATTCGTAGATGAGGAAGCTTTAAAAGGATATATTGTACACCCGGAGCATGTCAGAGTTGGTACGAATTATGTAAAACCAATTACCTGCAACCGTAAATGCATTGATTTTGTGGTAGATTAGCGTGAATTATTGAAAGATATGATTCAGCATAATCTTATAGACATCCAGGTAAAAATGCATTAAAATAGTTGCGTTAATAAGGTCTTGGCATTAGATGTCAAAGGCTGTGAGATGAAGGAGATTGAAAGAAATGGCAGAAGCAATGAAAGGCTTGCAGAGAAGCCACAGATGTACAGAGGTTACCAACAAAAACGTTGGCGAGACCGTTACTGTAATGGGATGGGTGCAAAAATATAGAAATAAAGGCGGAATTATCTTCATCGATTTAAGAGATCGTTCTGGTCTTTTACAGATAATATTTGAAGAAAGCGATTGCGGAGCAGAAAACTTTGCAAAAGCGGAAAAAATCAGAAGTGAATTTGTTATTGCAGTTGTTGGTAAGGTGGAGGCTCGTTCCGGTGGAATCAACGAGAATTTAGCTACCGGTGACATTGAGATTAGAGCAACAGAGCTTCGCGTGCTGTCTGAAGCAGAGACACCTCCTTTCCCAATTGAAGAGGAATCAAAGACGAAGGAAGATTTAAGATTAAAGTATCGTTATTTGGATTTAAGAAGACCGGATATACAGAAGAATATGATACTGCGTAGTAAGGTGGCGACAGTTACCCGTCAGTTCCTGGCGGAAGAAGGCTTCCTGGAGATAGAAACACCGGTATTAACCAAGAGCACACCGGAAGGAGCAAGAGATTATCTGGTACCTAGCCGTGTGCATCCCGGTAATTTCTATGCCTTACCTCAATCTCCTCAGATCTTTAAACAATTATTAATGGTATCCGGCTATGACCGTTACTTCCAGATTGTAAAATGCTTCCGTGATGAGGATCTTCGTGCTGACAGACAGCCGGAATTCACTCAGATTGACATGGAGCTTTCCTTTGTGGATGTGGAAGATGTTCTGGATGTGAATGAACGTTTACTGAAGAAGATGTTTGAAGAGGCCATCGGAATTGATGTTCCGTTGCCAATTCAGAGAATGACCTATGCTGAGGCTATGGAGCGTTTTGGTTCGGACAAGCCGGACGTTCGTTTTGGATTTGAATTAAAGAATGTATCCGAGGTTGTGAAGGACTGTGGATTCAGCGTATTTACAGGAGCGCTTGGCAATGGCGGCTCCGTTCGTGGAATTAATGCCGAAGGTCAGGGAGATATGCCTCGTAAGAAGATTGATGCTCTTGTAAGCTTTGTGAAGGATTACGGTGCAAAGGGCCTGGCTTACCTGGCGATTGAAGCAGATGGCTCCTACAAATCCTCCTTTGCAAAATTCTTAACCGAAGAAGAATTAAAAGCACTCGTGGAAGCGATGAGCGGCAAGCCGGGAGACTTACTATTATTTGCGGCAGATGAAGATGATGTAGTATTTGCAGCTCTTGGTGCTCTTCGTATTGAGATAGCTAAGAACCTGGGACTTCTTCTTAAGGATGAATATAAGTTCCTTTGGATCACAGAATTCCCGCTGTTGGAATATTCTAAGGAAGAAAATCGTTATACTGCAAAGCATCATCCATTTACAATGCCAATGGACGAAGATCTTCATTTACTTGATACAGATCCGGGTAAGGTTAGAGCGAAGGCTTATGACATCACCTTAAATGGTACTGAAATTGGTGGTGGTTCCGTGAGAATCTACCAGAATGATGTACAGGAAAAGATGTTTGAGGTTCTTGGTTTCACCAAAGAAAGAGCCTACGAGCAGTTCGGCTTCTTATTAAATGCTTTCAAATATGGGGTACCTCCTCATGCAGGTCTTGCTTATGGATTGGATCGTCTCATTATGCTTATGGCAAAGGAAGACAGTATCCGTGACGTAATTGCCTTCCCTAAGGTGAAGGATGCTTCCTGTCTTATGTCAGAGGCTCCTAATCTGGTAGAAGATAAGCAGTTAAAGGAATTAGAGATTGGTCTTACGATTGATCAGAATTATATATGGAACAAATAATGATAGATAGTATTTATGGTTATCTTAGCTTTATGACTCTTCTTGGATTTGCTGTTATGGGTATTGATAAGAGAAAGGCAAAGCAAAGAGCTTGGCGTATTCCTGAAAAAACTCTTTTTGCCATAGCATTTCTGGGAGGAGGCATAGGATCGCTCCTTGGTATGTATGTCTTCCATCATAAGACTAAGCATAAGAAATTTGTGTTGTGGTTACCGGTGGCAGCCCTTCTTTACTTAGTAATTATCCTTCGATTATTTGGGTTTGTATGGAAATGATATTAATTGATAGAAGAAATAATTTTATGATAAATGTACAAACAGTTTTGAAAAAACACACTATCGATATAGCATTATGTCGACAAATAATATTTGACAGGACTAGAAATAAGTGTTAAAATTAGGATGTTGGCGAGATTATCGGCGACTAGATAATATTTATATTTGGAGGAATTTTTACATGAACAAAGGTACAGTAAAGTGGTTCAACAATCAAAAAGGATTCGGTTTTATCTCTGATGAGCAGGGTAACGATGTATTCGTACATTACAGTGGTCTTAATATGGATGGTTTCAAATCTTTAGAAGAAGGCCAAGCTGTTGCTTTCGAAGTAGTTCAAGGAGCTAAGGGTCCTCAGGCAACTAACGTAACAAAATTATAATCAATGTTGGGATTACAGTGTACCTTTTCTATACTATAAATTTTGTTTTCGATAGAAATGAGTTTATAAAGAAATAGTGCTGTATTGTGTAGAACAGTTGATTAAAGGTTATCCTTAATGAGTAATCATTGAGGATAACCTTTTTTTTAAGAGAAATTTTACAAATTATTCTAAATAATTATGTTATTTGACGGTTTAATTTGCTTAAAATAAAATAGAGAGGTTTAAATAAAATAAGAGTAACAGCAAAATTACCAATGCCATGAGCAATATCAAAGGGAATTCCTTGCACCCAACTAGCTAAACCTCCATTCATTCCGCTTGTAATTACAACTACAATGGAGTATAGTGCACCAAAGCTTAAACCGTAGATTCCTGAGATTATAGCCCAATAAAATGGGGATTGGATCTTATGAAATACCTTGGTGATTACATATAACACGAACCAGATGTACAGGTAAGAAAACCACCATAAGCCAAAGCCATATAAAATACCTTCTACTGCCACAAATACATAGATAATATAAAGTGCTCTCCAGCCAAAGATTAAGGTATATAGTATAATGAGCAAGGATACCAGTTCAATGTTAGGAAGAAAGCTTAAACCGACTTGAGCAGCAAGCATAATTGCGCTCATCATACCAATCAAAGCGATATCCTTAACCTTCATCTGAGAACCCCCTGCTGAAAATTCCTTTTCTTTTTTAGTAGCCGATAGTAAGAGTGATTTCATAATGTTCCCCATTTGCTATAGGAGTGGCATCAACACCGGTAAATACATCTTCGCCGTTCTTTGTGATGCACCACCATTCCTGTTTTGAGTCATCAGCAACACGTCCATTCACTTCTGTAATGAATAAACCATATTCACCGGCGGAGCCTTTTACTAATTGCTCTTCCTCCAGTGCCTGACTTAAGTATTCCGCGTCTGTATGTAACGTAAATTCTTTTGTTTCTTCCTCAGGTATAACAACCTCTACAACAACCTCTTTGGAACCTTTTGAAGTCTCAGGTTTGAATTGGTTATAGACTAAGGCCATAATCAGTATCAATAGTGCTAATACAACAACCGCAAGTATCGGTTTGAAATATTTGTTGTTTTTCATAGTGTCCTCCTTTATAAATGCAATAAAAATACAATAAAAAAATCCTTTACCCACGTATTAATGAGGAAAAGGACAATAAAATCATACCGCAAATGCAGCTAAATCATTTATTGTACCCATATCCAAATCCTCGTGGAATGACTGGTACAGAAATAAGCAGGTTTTCTGACTCTTGGATCATCACTCATTTCGCATCTTCCCGGTATTATTCTTTCATTCAAAATAATATCCAGTGATTTTAACAAGATAATTCTTGCCTCAATGAGCTCCCCAAATACAGCGGCGAGACCGTACAGGTTTTTAACCTGTTTCCCTATTATGTTAAACTGCGACGCATCGAATAAAAATGAGGATACGTGAGCTTAACCACTTATTCCTAATATAATTACATCTTTAGTATAGCATCGGCATTTTCTTGTGTCAATCAAGGAAAACAGATTGGTTATAATTCTTAAATTCTTGTACTCGGTTTGAGGACATTTGTCATATCCCGGAGAATAAACTATTTGCTATTTTTAGCCAATATGTTATAATAATTAACTAAGAGTGTTTATATCTTTAGGACGAGGAGTAAGAAGATGAAGATCACACAAAAATCATTTGGTAAAACAGCACAAGGTGAGGGAGTAACCCTATACACCTTGACGAATGGAAATGGAATGAAGGTTTCCTTAACTAATTATGGAGCAAATATTGTGAGTATTATTGTTCCTGATTCTAAGGGAACAATGGCAGATGTTAACTTGGGATACGATAAGGTTGCCGGCTATGAAAAAAATGCACCGGGATTTGGTTCCTTTATTGGCAGACATGCGAATCGAATTGGCGGCGCAAAATTCGAAATAAATGGCAAGATATATGAATTAGATAAAAATGATGGTGATAATAACCTGCATGGTGGTTTTACAGGTTATAATAAATTTGTTTATGAGACCGAAAGCTATGAAGATGATGATATTGCGAGTGTGGAGTTTTCAAGACTAAGCCCACATATGGAGCAAGGTTTCCCTGGTAATCTGGATATTACAGTTACTTATAGCCTAACAGAAGCAAATGAATTAGTAATTGAATACTTAGCAGTATCTGATCGTGATACGATTGTGAATTTAACAAACCATTCATATTTCAATCTTTCCGGTCATAATGCTGGTTCCGTACTTGATCATAAGGTTTGGATTAAAGCAAATCAATTTACTCCAACGGACAAGCAATTGATTCCTACCGGTGAACTTAGAGATGTAACAGGAACACCAATGGACTTCAGAGTTGCCAAGAAACTGGGTCAGGATATTGATTCTAACTATGAACCGCTTGTATTTGCCGGTGGTTATGATCATAACTATGTACTCGATATCAGCGGCACTGATGTAGAAAAGGTTGCTGAGATGATTGATGAAAAGAGCGGAAGAAAGCTGGAGGTATTTACAGATATGCCGGGCATACAGCTATATTCAGCAAACTTCCTGACTCCCGTTGAAGATAGCAAAGCAGGAGCAGTATATAATAAGAGAGATGCTGTTTGCTTTGAAACTCAGTACTTCCCTAATTCCTGCAATATCAGCAGCTTCCCATCCTGCCTTTTAAAAGCAGGAAAAGAATATGACTCAGTTACGATTTATAAGTTCTCCGTGATATAAGCTACAAAAAAACCCCAGGATCAGATGATTTGATTTAAAATCAAACCAACTATTCCTGGGGTTTTTTTGATTCGCAATACATGAACCGGTATGTTGGCTCATCGTTTTATTTGCAACGGTGTTGATAACACCAATCTGAAAAATTATCTTATTTTCATTTTGTTCCGTAGATTCTGTCTCCCGCATCGCCAAGACCTGGTAAAATATAACCTTTATCGTTTAATCTTTCATCAAGACTTCCAATATAGATATCAACATCAGGGTGAGCCTTCGTTAAGCGTTCTACACCTTCTGGTGCAGCAATCAGGCAAAGGAAATGAATCTTACCGATACCTCTTTTCTTAAGAAGATCAATTGCTGCTACAGCAGAGCCTCCGGTTGCCAGCATTGGATCAACAACAAAGATTTCACGTTCATCAGCATCGGATGGAAGCTTACAGAAATATTCTACCGGCTCAAGTGTTTCTTCATTACGATATAAACCAATATGACCAACCTTTGCGCTGGGGATCAGATTTAAGATACCATCAGCCATATGAAGACCTGCACGAAGAATTGGAACGATACAAAGTTTCTTACCGGCAATTTCTTTTGCAATTGTATTCACTAATGGTGTCTCTATTTCTATGTCAGCAAGGGGAAGTTTTCTGGTAGCCTCATAACAGATTAGCATAGCAACTTCTGAAACGAGATCACGAAACTCCTTTGTTGATGTAGTTTTGCGTCTCATAATTCCGATTTTGTGTTGGATTAACGGATGCTCCATGGTTATTACGGTTGACATTGTTCTACCTCCTAAGTTTGTTTTCTACATGACAATTATATTTTCGCCAAATATCCATCGAATATAATAACATAAAATAATACGTAAGGAAAGATTAAAATTGCTTATTTTCTCTGTTATTTCAAGAGAACTTCTTTTATCTTCTATGTAAATGTATTTTTAGTACTCTGTGAATGTCTTTTCAGTTCTCTAAACGTATGCTATATACTTGGTAAATGCATTTTTAGATCTCTGTGAACGCATTTTCCACTTTCAGTGATATGTTTTCAGTTTTGCGAAAACGCTTTTTAATTCTCAGTAAATGCAATTGTTTCACTAGATATGAACATTGAAATAGTAAAAACCATATATTATAGTAAATTATCTTAGTTGATTTCATTAATGGAGTTGATCATGATATATCTTTAAAGCAAAAAAAATAAGACAGAAAACTGTCTTAACTAATCTTACATTACAAAGGAAATCCTCCTGAATCTGGGCTTATAAAAGAGGAGAAGCCCGGTAGAGGGGGGAGGGTAGCTGCCGGGCTTATTTTATGAAAAAAATTATCTTGTAAGCGATATTAAATTGTAGTGCTTTCATCAGTTAATGAAGTAATCTTCTTAACTTATTTTTGATTATAAAGTACATATATGATTATTGTATGGATATATTATGAACAATTTGTTAATAAATCTACGGTCAATTATTTTGAAATTTGTCTAACAGAAGATATTGATTTGAAATAAATTTAAGAAATGAATCGTTAAAGAAAATTGATTCAAGCGTTCAATAGATAGTTACGATGGAAATAGAAACAATATTTGCTGAGGTTTATTTTGAGCTGTTTGAGAATAATAGTATATATGAAATATAATTTGAAAGCCGAATATATATAAGGAACTGGACAAAAAAGAAGTATTATGGTATAAAAGTCAAATAAAAGGATTTCTTGCTAGGTTTAGTTCATTGGTGTATAATGGAGGAATTTTATGTCAAATGTATTTAAAAAATTAATTAGAAAAGAGCTTGGGGAAGCTGAATATCGCCGATACTCTTCTTATGTAAAAAAGAATATGGAAACGAAAATAAGTAACAGCAAAACCATATACGAGGATATGTATGAAAAGTTACAAAGTCGAGATATAAAGTCAATAGCTAAAATGCATAATCGATTAAATGATACAATGCTTCTTGCTTTTCGTATTAGTAAGAATTTTTTTCTTGCATTTTTATTTTATTTATCAGCATCTGTCTTTTTAATTGCAAAGGATTTGCAGCCGCTGTTGACTATGGTAGCTTTAATAAGTATAAGCGTCTGCTTTGTCTATAAGGCTTACGAATATATTACAAACAAATTCTGCTATATCGATGCACAATTAATCTTAGTGTATAAAGCAGTTCTGGATAAGATTATTTTGAATGAACGGAAAGGAATTAGAGATAAATAAAAAGACTTTGTACTATATTAATATGATTTGAGTGTTAAATGTGTTAGATTTAGGCTGTGAGGTGAAACTGGGTGCATCTATATCCACCTGGGCTCGCCGCAGAAGCTTGCTTCTGTAAACATGCCCATGATTGCAAAGTGCAGGCAATCACGGGAGACCCGGTCTTCGCCCATATGGATATAGATGCACCCAGTTTCACCGCTTTAGGTTAATGTAGGCAATTGTGCTCTAATCATATTCTTATATAATTGCATTGATTCTTCTTACTCAAATCATATTGTTATAATAAGAAGAAGTGAGTTTATGGGGTATCCCATAGATCAAATAATATAAAGATTTATTCTTGATTCATCCATAAAATAGTTTAATTGAGAAAGAAAAGAAGGTATTTTGGAGTGTTATATCTAAAATACCTTCTTTTTTCTTGTATTACCAAAAAAATACAAGCAAGACCAAAAGAAAAACAAACAAAAACAACATAAAAACAACAAATACATGTTGACAAAAGAATATACAGGTATTAGAATAAAGACAAACCAAAAAAAATCAAACCAAAACAACAAATTTTATGTAACACATAATAGGAGGACATGTATGAAGTCAGAATACGAAATCAAAAAAGAAATATGCGAGATAGGTAGAAGAATTTATAACAAAGGGATGGTTGCTGCTAATGATGGTAACATTTCCGTAAAGTTAAATGAGAATGAATTCTTATGTACACCTACTGGCGTAAGCAAAGGTTTTATGACACCAGAGTACATCTGTAAGGTTGACAAGAATGGTAAGGTTCTTCAGGCAAACGGCGATTTTAAGCCTTCATCAGAAATCAAAATGCATATGCGTGTTTACAAAGACAGACCAGACGTTAACTCAGTAGTACATGCTCATCCAATGTATGCAACAGGCTTTGCTATTGCGGGTATCCCGTTGACACAGCCTATCATGCCAGAAGCAGTTATCACTCTTGGCTGCGTACCAATCGCTGAGTACGGCACACCTTCTACCGAAGAGATTCCGGATGCAGTTGCTAAGTATGTTCAGTACTATGATGCAGTATTATTAGAGAATCATGGCGCATTAACCTTCTCTGATTCCTTATTAGCAGCTTATCACAAGATGGAATCAGTTGAGTTCTACGCACAGTTATTATTCATCTCCAAGCAGTTAGGTGGACCTCAGGAATTATCCGACGCTCAGGTAGAGAGATTATATGAGATTCGTAGACAGTTTGGTATGACAGGAAAGCATCCTGCTGATCTTTGCGCTAAGGTTAATAAAGGTGGTTCTAGCTGCCATAACTGTGGTAATCATGCTGCAACAACAGAAACAAAAGCAGATGACATTGTTTCTGAAATCGCTAAGAAAGTTATCGAGCAGTTAGGCTTAAAATAATTCATCTTCTCAAAGTTTGAAGAAGACATCAATGAGGAGGTAATAAAGTGATGGAGAACGAAGCTTTACTCCAGGATATCGTTAAAGAAGTAGTCAGAAAACTACAGGCAGAAACATCAAGTACTTCAGCTTCTAGTAAAGAACTAGGTGTCTTCGAGGATATGAATGAAGCAATTGAAGCTTCTATCAAGGCTCAGAAGATCATGCAGAAGCTGCCGATGGACGCCAGAGAAAAAATTATAAGCAATATTCGTAAGAAAACAATAGAGAATGCTGAAATCTTTGCAAAGATGGCAGTGGAAGAAACAGGCATGGGTAATGTCGGAGATAAGATTTTAAAGCATCAGCTTTTGGCAGACAAAACTCCAGGTACTGAAGATATTACAACAACAGCTTGGTCTGGTGATAGAGGTCTGACTTTAGTAGAGATGGGACCTTTCGGTGTAATCGGTGCGATTACTCCATGTACTAATCCAAGTGAAACTATTATCTGTAACACCATTGGTATGATTGCAGGAGGAAATACAGTAGTATTTAATCCTCATCCTGCGGCAATCAAGACTTCGATCTATGCAGTTAACATGTTAAATGAAGCATCCCTTGAGGTTGGCGGTCCTGCTAATATCGCAGTAACTGTTCAAAAGCCTACTCTGGAAACCAGCAACATTATGTTGAAGCATAAGGCGATTCAATTAATCGCTGCAACTGGTGGTCCTGGTGTTGTAACAACAGTTCTTTCCTCCGGTAAAAGAGGAATTGGTGCCGGTGCAGGTAATCCTCCGGTACTTGTTGATGATACAGCAGACATCCAGAAGGCAGCAAGGGATATCGTAAACGGAGCTACCTTCGACAATAACCTTCCTTGTATCGCAGAAAAGGAAGTTGTAGCAATCGAAACCATCGTGGATGAGTTGATCTACTTCTTAAAAGAGAACGGCTGCTACATGATTAATGCAGAAGAACAAGAAAAACTTTTAAATACTGTTGTAATTAAAGGTCAGCTTAATAGAAAATGTGTTGGTAAAGATGCTGTTACCTTACTTTCTATGATCGGTGTTGATGCACCAAAGGGAACACGCTGCATCATCTTCGAAGGAGAAAAGGAACATCCACTCATTGCAGAAGAATTAATGATGCCAATCCTTGGTATTGTTAGAGCGAAAGATATCGACGATGCAATTGAAAAGGCAGTATGGTTGGAGCACGGCTATCGCCATTCCGCACATATGCACTCCAAGAATATTGATAACCTAACCAAATATGGTAAAGCAATCGATACAGCAATTTTCGTAAAGAATGCTCCATCCTATGCAGCATTAGGCTTCGGCGGAGAAGGCTTCTGTACTTTCACAATCGCAAGCAGAACTGGCGAAGGTCTTACTTCAGCAAGAAGTTTTACGAAAGCTAGAAGATGTGTAATGTCAGATAGCTTATGCATTCGTTAATTCGAATAAACAGGAGGAAATAATGGACATTAATTCAACAAATATTGAAGATATAGTAAAACAAGTACTTCAAGAGCTTGGACAGGCGCCTGCTAAAAAAGAAGGTTGCAGCGGTAATTGCTCCCACAAGTCAAACGGTGAAATTCCTAAGACAAGCCGTGTAGCAATGTTAACTGATCTTGAGAAAATCGAGCTTCAAGAGTATCCAATTCCGGAACTTGGCGATGACGATATCTTAGTTAAGGTAGAAGGCTGTGGCGTATGCGGTACTGACGCTCATGAGTACAAAAGAGATCCATTCGGTTTGATTCCTGTAGTTCTTGGACATGAAGGAACCGGCGAGATCGTTAAAATGGGTAAGAACGTAAAGAAAGACAGTGCAGGCAAAGATCTTAATCTTGGTGATAAAGTGGTTTCCTGTATGATCTTTAAGGATAATCCGGATATTACAATGTTCGACTTAAACAAGCAGAACGTTGGTGGTGCTGATGTATATGGTCTTTTACCAGATGACAGCACACACTTAAATGGATGGTTCGCTGATTACATTGTAATCCGCGGCGGATCAACAATCTTCAATGTTAGTGATCTTGATCTTGAATCAAGAATCCTCATCGAGCCATGTGCAGTATTAATCCATGCAGTAGAGAGAGCAAAAACTACTAACATCTTACGTTTTAACAGCCGTGTAGTAGTTCAGGGTTGTGGACCAATCGGTTTAATCTGTATCGCAGTTCTCCGTACTATGGGTATCGAGAATATCGTAGCAGTAGACGGCGAAGCTAAAAGACTTGAATTTGCAAAAGAAATGGGCGCAACAAAGACTGTTAACTTCAAAGACCATAAGGGAATTGAAGCATTAGCAGCAGCAGTGGAAGACGCATTTGGCGGTAAACTTGCTGACTTCGCGTTCCAGTGTACAGGATCTCCTGCAGCACATTCCAATATCTATAAATTCATCCGCAGCGGCGGTGGTTTATGTGAACTTGGATTCTTCATCAACGGTGGAGATGCAACAATTAATCCTCACTTTGATATCTGTGCAAAAGAGATTACAACAGTTGGCTCATGGGTATATACCTTAAGAGATTATGCTACAACCTTCGATTTCTTAAAGAGAGCAAAGGGAATCGGATTACCAATGAATAAATTAATTACTCATAAATATCCTTTAGATAAAATCAATGACGCTTATGTAACTAACTTGAAGATGGAAGGTCTGAAAGTAACAGTCATTAATGAATAACTTGTTATTCATATAGATAAGGAAAGCATAATGAAAGTTTATGCTAGAATGGAGTAAATGATGGGAAATGCAGTTGGCATAATTGAAGTTTTCGGACTTGTTACAGCTTTTATGGCATGCGATGCCGGATGCAAAGCAGCTAACGTAACTGTTGAGGCCTTTGACCGTAATAAGCCTGCAAATGCTGACAGTCTTCCGGTTCCACTCATTGTTACTGTAAAATTCCGCGGAAGCGTTGTTGATGTTAGAGCAGCAGTGGAAGCAGCACAGGAAGCAGCAAATCAAATATCCGGAGTTATTACAACTCATGTTATCGCAGCACCGGATCCGGCAGTTGAGAAAATGCTTGCACTTAGTGGACTGGATAAAAACTAAGAAATATATTATAATGGATAAATACTAGATAAGGTAGCACAGTCAGGAGGCTAAATACTCCTGATACCAAACAATCTCAGGCGGAGAAACTCTCCACCTAAAATCAGGAGGAGAAATCCTCCACCCAAATCAGGAGGATTAGTAAAATGGCTCAAGAAGCATTAGGAATGGTTGAAACTAGAGGTCTTACAGCAGCGATTGAAGCAGCTGATGCAATGGTTAAAGCAGCAGAAGTAACTTTGGTAGGAACAGAGAAAATCGGATCAGGACTTGTAACAGTATTGGTTCGCGGTGATGTAGGTGCAGTTAAAGCAGCTACTGAGGTAGGAGCATCAGCAGCTTCCAGATTAGGTGAGTTAGTTGCAACACATGTTATTCCTAGACCTCATACCGATGTTGAGAAAATTCTTCCGAAGTTCTAAGTTTGAAAAAACGCATTTTCAAACTATTTATTAAGGCCTGTTCACTTTTTGAATATATCATCAAAAAGTGAAAGGCACGGGTGTAAGTTTCAAAAGAACCCAGTTAACAAGTTGGAGGATATGTAATTCGCTTGTATAAAACAATTCCGGAAGACCTGTTAAGGTAGATAAATCGAAAGGTATGGGTTACAGATGAAATCATTAGGATTTATTGAGATCCCAAGTGTAACAGCCGCAGTAGATGCTCTTGACATCATGTGCAAGACAGCAGATGTGGAATTCGTTACCTGGGAAAGAAAGTTAGGCGGACGTCTTGTTACCATCATTATACAAGGAGATGTATCGGCTGTAAAAGAAGCAGTGGAAGTTGCTGCAAGTAAGTCGATGAAAGCTTGTGTACATGCAGTAATTCCAAATCCACATGAAGAAACCATGCGAATGGTAAAGCTTAGTGCTAGCAGAATGTATGGAAATGAACCAGTGGATTTGATGGAAGACTAGAATCACAATTATCTGATCGCACGATATAAATGTCATGGTAATTTATGCCGCCAGGTTAGCGGCGGAATGGAGACAATATGGCAGATTCAAAAAAGCGCGGTGCCAAAAGTAATTCAAAAACACCAGCAAATGAAGTTACAAAAGAAGCAGTACAAGAAGTTGAAGTTAATAATGAAGTAAAAACCAATGAAAGTAATGAAGTAAAAACCAAAACCAAAGCAGCAACAAAGAAAGTTACAGAAGAAGTACTTGACGCAAAAGACAGTACGGACGATGCAAGTAATGAAGCAGTAAACACTACAAACAAAACTATTAACAACGAAATAGCGAACGCTATCAAGGAGGAAAAGAAAATGGCTCAGGAAGCATTAGGAATGGTTGAAACAAGAGGTTTAGTAGCAGCAATTGAAGCAGCAGATGCTATGTTAAAGGCTGCAAACGTAACTTTAGTAGGAACAGAGAAAATCGGTTCTGGACTTGTATCTGTTATGGTTAGAGGAGATGTAGGTGCAGTTAAAGCAGCTGTTGAATCAGGTGCAAACTCCGCATCCAAGCTTGGCGAATTAGTAGCTACACACGTAATCCCAAGACCTCATACCGATGTTGAAAAGATTCTTCCAGCTTTAAAGTAATTTAAATTAACATTCATATCAAGTGAGTCAACATTTTGATTCATCTTGTATACACTAAAATTGCTATGTATATGTAGTTTCTTTTATCAGGGCTGTTGCATGACTATCGTTTCTAAGGAAACAAGGGTGGTTGTGTGACAGCCTGAGATAAAAAATTTTGAAAGAGTGCAGGTGAATCTCTTGGAAGAAAAAACAATTGAATTAGTTACGAAATTAGTTATGGATGCGATGAAACAAAGCGCTCCTGAAAAAAAAGAAGGATTCGTGGTTCCCGTTGGTGTATCTGCTAGACATTTACATGTAACCCAGGAAGATCTTGAGATACTTTTTGGTAAGGGACATACGCTCACTAAGAAAAAAGAACTGATGGGCGGACAATATGCTGCTGAAGAGCAGGTAACGATTGTAGGTATTAAGCTTAGAGCAATTGAGAATGTCAGAATATTAGGACCAGTTCGTAAAGCAACTCAGGTTGAGATTTCTGCTACGGACGCACTGAAATTAGGTGTGAAAACACCAATTAGAGATTCCGGAGATATCAAGGATTCCGCTCCAATTGCTATTGTTGGACCAAAAGGTGCCTTGTATTTGAAGGAAGGATGCATCATCGCTAAAAGACACATCCATATGTCTCCGGCAGACGCGAAAGCGGCAGGAGTTAAAAATGGAGATGTAGTTTCTGTTAAAGCAGAAAATGCCAGAGGAACTACCTTTAACCATGTGACGATCCGTGTAGATGAAACGTATACCTTGGAGATGCACATTGATACAGATGAGGCTAATGCAGCGAGCATAATTACAGGTAGTACTGTAACGATTTTATAGATAAGTGAGTCGTGGAATAAGTATTCTATTCCATTAGACTCACCAAGCCTTAGGGTAGAAAATTCTTCTTTAAGGGAAGAGACCGCCTTATAGGCCGGAGAAATCTTTCACTTAGAGAAGGATGATTTTTTCCATGGGGAAAATTAGGGAGGTTAGAGTATGATTATTGGCAAGGTTGTGGGGACTGTTGTTGCTACAAGGAAGAATGATAGACTTGTCGGCTGCAAATTGTTAATTGTTGAACCCTTAGACAATATGGATAAAGGTACTGGAAGATTTATTGCAATTGATAATGTAGGTGCAGGCGTAGGTGAAAATGTCCTGGTGGTATTAGGCAGCGGTGCCAGAGTCGGCTGCAATATGAAAGACTCACCGATTGATGCAGCAATTGTCGGAATTGTTGATACGATAACGGAACTGTAGCATTTTATAAAAATTGGAGACTTACATGGATATTCAGGAATTAAAACATATTGTTAGAGAATGCGGTGTGGCAGGTGCAGGTGGAGCAGGATTTCCCAGCTATGCCAAGCTGGATCAGAAAGCAGACACAATTTTGTTAAACTGTGCAGAATGTGAACCGCTGTTAAAAGTTCATAGACAATTACTGCAGAAGTATCCATATGAGATAATGTCTACTTTACAATTGATTGCAGAAACTCTTGAAGTACAGGAAGTAGTTATCGGCGTAAAGGAAGCATATGAACAGACAGTGAATGCAGTCCAGTCTTATCTTTCCTTCTTTCCAAGACTTCGATTAAGCCAGCTGAAGGAAGTGTATCCAATGGGTGACGAATTACAGCTGATCTATGAAACCTTGGGAAAGGTGGTTCCTCCCGGAAGTATTCCTCTTGAGGTTGGTGTAGTGGTATTTAATGTAGAGACGATTTATAATATCTACTGTGCCATCAATCAAAAAGCCCCAGTTTCTGCGAAATATCTTACCATTGCCGGAGCAGTAAAGAATCCAATTACTGTTTTAGCTCCAATCGGAATGTCAGTGGAAGATCTGGTAGAGTTAGCCGGTGGTGTGACTGTGAAAGAGCCTGCCTACATTATGGGCGGACCAATGACTGGTGGAGTTGTTAATACCTTCAGTTCAATCACAAAGACTACAAATGCAATCCTTGTATTTCCTAAGAATCATCCTGTGGTGATGCAAAAGCTTGGAAGTACTTCCATAGATATGAAAAAAGCAATGGCCTCTTGCTGCCAGTGTGAGATGTGTACGGATTTATGTCCTAGAAACCAATTAGGTCACCCCATTACGCCTCACCTATTCATGAGAGCAGCAACAAGCGGAACAACTCAGAATTTAGAGCCTTTCTTAAGCACACTCTTCTGCTGTTCCTGTGGTGTTTGCGAAATGTATGCCTGTCCTCAGGGCTTGGCACCAAGAAAATTAATTACAGAATATAAAAATGGCCTTCGCAGTAAGGGCATTCCAATTCCTAAGGGAGTTTCACTAAAGCCTGTGAATAAAATGCGCAGCTACAGAGCTGTTCCAATGGAACGCATGATAACCAGATTAGGTTTAGCAGAGTATAATGTGGACGCACCGATGATAGAGGAAAAGGTTTCTGCGAAGCAGGTTCGAATAAAACTGAATATGCATATTGGTGCAAAAGCAGTTCCGGTTGTTCATAAAAATGATACCGTGCAGCAGGGTGATGTGATTGCTGTAGCTGAGGAAGGAAAGCTATCTCTACCGGTTCATGCCTCAATTTCCGGTGTAGTTCTTGAGGTAAATGATAGCCAGATCATTATTCGAGTAAAATAATAGAAAATTATAAAAAAATGTTAAGATAAAAAATGTTAAGATATTAATTATGCTAAGAAAGATATAAAAAATTTATTGTTATAAAAAAGTTAAGATATAAATGTGAAGAACAAATAGATCTACAAGACTCAATAAGACAGTTCAAATGAGAGGATGTTAATGACACTATGAGTAAAGCAATCGGAATGGTTGAATATAAAACTGTATCTGCCGGAATTCATGCAGCTGATGTGATGGTGAAAACAGCCGAGATTGATATTATCGAAGCACAGACCGTCTGTCCGGGAAAGTACATAGCTATTTTCTGCGGTGATTTAAGCGCGGTAAATGCAAGTGTAGAGGCTGCACGCAGTACCTGTGGGCAACATCTGATTGATAGCTTTATTCTTGGTAATCCTCATGAGGGCATTTTTCCTGCGCTCTATGGTACCTCTAAAGTAGAGAAGATTAATGCACTTGGAATCCTTGAAACCTTTTCAACCCCTTCCATTATTGTTGCGGCTGATGAAGCAGCTAAGACCTCTGAGGTTGAGTTGATTGAACTAAGAATGGCAAGAGGAATGTGCGGGAAGTCCTACATGTTCTTAACTGGTGAGATCGCGGCAGTGGAAGCGGCCATAGAAAAAGCGAAAAAAGCGGTTGGTGAACATGCCATGCTGCTGGATTCAACAGTAATTGCAAATCCGGATGATAAATTATGTAAATATATTTTATAAGGTAGAACATAGGCAGATTAGTGCAAACGAAAAGAGAAACTAATCTGCATTTTATTAGTTTCTTGATATGTAGTTCATTAATTTTAATATTTTATCAGAAGGAAAGTAGGGATTAAATGCTCGCGATTGAAAGAAGAAATAAAATACTGGCTATTTTACAAAAAGAAAATAGAGTACTGGTAAGTGACTTAAGCAAGGCTTTCGATGTTACAGAGGAAACCATTCGTCGTGACCTTGAAAAGTTAGAGCAGGAGGGTTTTGCAAAGAAAACCTATGGCGGGGCAATTGCAACAGAAAATGCTTATACAGATCAACCCTTCACCGTAAGAAAAACCTCCAATGTACTTAAAAAGCAGGCAATTGCTGAGATAGTGGCGTCCATAGTTCAAGACGGTGATCATATAATGCTTGACTCAAGTTCCACCAGTGGTTATATTGCAAAGCAGCTAAAGAATAAAAAGAATCTCACAATTATTACGAATTCCGTAGAAATATTATTAGATACATCAGAAATAACCGGTTGGAAAGTAATTTCAACTGGAGGACTGCTCCGGGAAGGTTCTCTTTCCCTGTTGGGCCATCAGGCAGAGCAGGTAGTTAGTAATTATCATGTAGATAAGGCTATCATCTCCTGCAAAGGAGTGGATTTGGAGCGGGGAATCTCAGATTCTACCGAACTGGAAGCCTATATCAAACAGCAAATGATAGTATCTGCTAATACTACCATTTTAGCAGTTGACAGCTCTAAGTTGGAAAAGACATCCTTTATTAAAATCTGTGACCTTGATAAGGTTGATGTTATCGTCACTGACGAAGTACCGGATGAAAAATGGAACGAAGTTCTTGCAACAAAGAATGTGGAATTGATCACTAAGGCTAATTCTTAAGCCAGGTTTTATTCTTTGACGTCAAGGCTTATAAAATGCGAAATATATGAAATAAAAGAAGTTTTTATAAATGAGAATACGTACATAGAATGCGATAGAAATGTAATTTAATTCTATGTCTAAAATAAATTCAAACGATATGTTTAAGATAAATTCAAACTAATTGCCTTGGTTTTTGCAGGTTGATGTATAAAGCAGGCAAGTGGAGGTCGCTATGAACAAGTATTATAATGGTGAAATAGAGAAAAGCCCTAGAATAACGAGATTAGTTGATGCATTATTTGCAAAAATGCCTCAGATTGAAGCTGACCGTGCTGTACTCTTGACAGAAAGTTATATGCAGACAGAAAAAGAGCCGATTATTACGAGACGTGCAAAATCCTTTGAGCACATCTTAAAATTCATACCGATTGTAATACGAGAAGACGAATTAATCGTAGGTAGTGCAACGATTGCACCTAGAAGCTGTCAGGTATTCCCGGAATATTCCTATGCATGGTTAGAGCAGGAATTTGAGACCGTTGCAACCCGTAGTGCAGACCCCTTTGAAATTTCAGAAGAAGCAAAGGAGACCTTACATAAGGTATACTGCTATTGGAATGGAAAAACTACCAGCGAATTAGCTTCTTCCTATATGGCGCCGGAAGCAAAACAGGCAATTGATCATAATATCTTTACTCCAGGCAATTATTTTTACAATGGTATCGGGCATGTAACCGTCAATTATGCTAAAATTCTTGCGGTTGGTTACGAAGGAATAATCGGAGAAGCCCAGGAAGCTTTAGCTAAGCTTCAGGTATCCGATATGGATTATAACAAACGCAGCAGATTTTTAGAGGCTGTTATCCTTAGCTGTAAGGCGGTTATCAATTATTCGCAGCGTTATGCAATGCTGGCATTGGAAGAAGCGAAGAAAAGCAATGATCCCGTGCGCAAAGCTGAATTAGCAAAGATTGCGCAAAACTGTGCTAGGGTACCCAGATATGGTGCAACCTCCTTTTATGAAGCCTGCCAGTCCTTCTGGTTTGTTCAAATGCTCTTACAGGTAGAGTCCAGCGGACATTCCATCTCACCGGGACGATTCGATCAATATATGTATCCTTATTATGAGGCAGATTTGAAAGCAGGAAAAATCACCAGAGAATTTGCCCAGGAATTAATTGATTGTATCTGGGTTAAATTAAATGACTTGAATAAGGTACGTGATGCTGCTTCCGCAGAAGGTTTTGCAGGCTACAGCCTGTTCCAGAATCTCATTGTTGGAGGACAGAACGCAGAGGGTATGGATGCAACCAATGATTTATCTTTCCTGTGTATTGAAGCTTCCATGCATGTAATGCTGCCACAGCCATCCCTATCAGTTCGTATTTGGAATGGAACACCTCACGAATTATTCATTAAGGCAGCAAAATTAACACGTACCGGTATTGGCTTACCGGCATACTATAATGACGAAGTAGTTATCCCATCCCTGCAAAACCGAGGATTATCCTTAGCGGATGCAAGGGATTATAATATCATTGGTTGTGTTGAACCTCAGAAATCCGGTAAGACCGATGGATGGCATGACGCCGCATTCTTTAATATGTGCAGACCGTTAGAGCTGGTTTTCAGTAACGGTATGGATCAGGGTGTTCAGGTGGGTGCAAAGACCGGTGAAGTAGAGAATATGACCAGCTTTGAGGAGCTCTTTGAAGCTTATCAGAAGCAGATGAATTATTTAATTGGCTTAATGGTGAATTCCATTAATGCCATCGATGTAGCCCATGCAGAGCGATGCCCGCTTCCTTTCCAGTCAAGTATGGTGGAAGATTGTATCGGCAGAGGAAAGAGTATGCAGGAGGGCGGAGCGGTCTATAACTTTACTGGACCTCAAGGCTTTGGTATAGCAAATATGACTGACTCTCTTTACGCAATTAAAAAACTCGTATTTGAAGAGAAAAAGCTAACCTTAGGTGAATTTAAAAAAGCACTGGAGATGAACTATGGCAAAGGTGTTGATACTGTCTTGGCAGAAAAGATTACAAAGGAAGTTGTTCGTAGTCTGGTTACAGCAGGACGTAAGGTAACGGAAAAAGAAATTACAGAGATATATAAGATCGCCCTTGAGAGCGGTGTTTCAGAAGCTGATCATAAGAAATACGACGAGCTTCTGGAGGCAATCAATGAGCTTCCGAAGTATGGTAATGATGTTGCTGAGGTGGATTTATTTGCAAGAGAGGTTGCGTATACCTATACCAAACCCTTAGAGAATTTTAGAAATCCTCGCGGCGGACAATATCAGGCAGGCTTATATCCGGTGTCTGCAAATGTACCCTTAGGAGCACAGACCGGAGCAACTCCGGATGGCAGATTAGCAAATAGACCCGTTGCTGACGGTGTATCTCCTACTTCAGGAAAGGACACCATGGGACCAACCGCAGCTGCAAATTCCGTAGCTAAACTGGATCACTACATTGCTTCCAATGGAACCTTATTTAATCAGAAATTCCATCCTTCTGCTTTAAGTGGTGTGAAGGGTTTAGAGAACTTCGTTGCACTCATTAGATCTTTCTTTGATCAGAAGGGCAGCCATATGCAGTTCAATGTAGTTAGTAGAGATACTCTTCTCGAAGCACAGAAGAATCCAGAGAAATATAAAACTCTCGTCGTTCGTGTAGCAGGCTACAGTGCGTTGTTTACTTCCCTGTCAAGATCCTTACAGGAAGATATTATTGCTAGAACAGAACAGCATTAAAGCAGGATAAAAGGAGTATAACAGTGATGGAAATGGATAAAAAAGCCGTTACCGGCCGTATATTTGACATACAGAGATTTTCCATCCATGATGGTCCGGGAATCAGAACCATCATTTTCCTAAAAGGGTGCAGACTTCGCTGCAAGTGGTGCTGCAATCCGGAATCACAACAGCAGGAAATCCAGACGATGAAGGTTCAGGGAAAAGACAAAATCATTGGACGGGATGTTACCGTAGAGGAAATGATGGAAGAAATTAAAAAGGACTACGGTTATTACCGCAGGTCCGGTGGTGGAGTTACCTTATCCGGTGGGGAAGCCTTGCTACAGCCTGATTTTGCTGTGGAGTTATTAAAAGCCTGTCAGGATTATGGAATTAACACAGCAATAGAAACTGCCGGGTTTACAAGCTTTGATATTATTCAGAGATATTTGCCTTATATAGATACTTTTTTGATGGACATTAAACATATGGACAGCAAAAAGCATGAGCAGTTCACCAGTCAGCCCAATGAGCTGATTTTGGAAAATGCCCGAAAAATAGCGGAAGCAGGAACTAATTTAATTATTAGAGTACCAGTTGTTCCAACCTTTAATCATACCAAGGAAGAAATTATGGAGATTGCAAGATTTGCAAAGAGTCTCCCAGGAGTAAAAGAATTGCATCTTCTGCCATATCACCGTCTAGGTCAGGATAAATATGAAGGTCTTGGAAGAAAATATGAATTAGCTGAGGTTGTACCTCCTGATAATGACTATATGCAGCAATTGTTAGAAGCAGCAAGTCAGTCAGGTTTACAATGCCAAATCGGGGGATAATAAATCGATAAATTTATCACAATTTGGCTATATACACCAAGGTGTAAAATGAGCGGAGTATAGTAATCGTTATTTAAATTAAAAATAAGGGTAGAATTAAGTTAGTAAAGACCAGGAAATACTAAAATTTATTTAATGGAGGTTTTGCCTATGACGATTCTTGATACCAAATTTGTAAAAGATTTTATTCGAATGGCTGACGATGGATTTGCTCAGGGTTGGCATGAGAGAAACGGTGGTAATTTATCCTACCGTATTAAACCGGAGGAAGTAGAAGCAGTTAGCTCCAGATTGAACTGCCCTGGTGATTGGACTCCAATCGGTACCAGTGTACCGGGACTTGCAGGAGAGTTTTTCTTGGTAACCGGTGGTGGAAAATACTTTAGAAATATCGCAATTGACCCTGAAACCTGTATCACGATTATTGAAATTGATGAAACTGGTGAAAATTACAGAATTCGTTGGGGACTTGTGGAGGGCGGAAGACCTACGAGTGAGCTTCCTACTCATTTAATGAATCATGAAGTGAAGAAGCGGGTATCAAATGGTGTACATCGAGTGATTTATCATGCTCATACCACCAATGTGATTGCGTTAACCTTTGTACTTCCTTTATCAGATGAAGTATTCACCAGAGAGCTTTGGGAGATGGCTACGGAATGTCCAGTGGTATTCCCAGCAGGTGTTGGTGTTATTGGCTGGATGGTACCTGGTGGTAGAGATATCGCGATAGAAACCAGCAGATTGATGGAGAAATATGATGTTGCAATCTGGGCACATCACGGAATGTTCTGCTCCGGTGCAGACTTTGACCTGACCTTTGGTCTGATGCATACCGTTGAAAAATCGGCAGATATTCTGATTAAGGTATTGTCCATGAGACATGATAAGCACCAGACGATTTCTGATAATAATTTTAGAAGTCTTGCAAAGGATTTCAAATTGACTTTGGATGAAAAATTCCTATATAAAAAAGAAGATTAGAAAGCTACGCAGACAGTGATGCAGAAAGCTAAAAAAAGATACTCAGAAAAGTTAAACTAAGAGAGTTACTTAGGAAAGCTAAAACGGAAAGCTAAATCAGAAAGCTAAATCAGATGAGCTAAACAAAGAAAGCTATAAAGAAAGTTAATCAAAAAAGCTATCAAGAGCCTCAGGATCGGAACAATTTTATTGTTGTAGATAAAGGCTCAGAAATAGCTGGAATCATATATAATTAGCAACATTTATAAGGTTGCTCAGTACAAGGAGTGATATCGTGGATTTAGAGAGTTTACTACAGAGTGATAGCAAGATGAGAATCGTTCAGGAATTGGTTCCTGGTAAACAGGTTACGTTGGCACATGTGATCGCCAACCCGGATCAAATATTATATAAAAAATTAGGACTGAATCCAGAACTGGATTATCATAGTGCAGCAATTGGAATTCTGACGATATCTCCGAGTGAAACTGCTATTATTGCGAGTGATATTGCTATAAAGTCCGCAGGTGTTGATCTTGGTTTTGTTGACCGCTTCAGCGGCACCGTTATTATAACCGGGACTGTATCACAGGTGGAAACAGCGCTACAGTCAATTGTTGAATACGTGGAAGAGAAGCTTAGCTTCGAAGTATGCAGCATTACAAAAACTTGATATTCCCAATACATTTGTTAAAATATTTCAAATCAAATCACATGTAAAAGAGCGCGGGTCATACTGCGCCCTTTTACATATGCGGAGATAATAATTGTGGATTTTCAAGAGGCGTGGGATATAGCAAGGTATTACTGGCTTTAAAATATGATATTAATTTTGTTGGTACATGGAATGACGGAGGTTGACATGAAACGAATTATACTAATGGGACGAACCGGAGCAGGTAAGACGACCTTGACACAGGCATTAAAAGGGGAGGAAATTAAGTATCATAAGACACAGTATACGAATTTCTATACATCAATTATTGATACTCCTGGAGAATATGCAGAAAGTAAGCATCTTGGAAGGGCTCTAGCCTTATATTCCTATGAAGCAGAAATCGTAGGCTTATTAATCAGTGCTGCGGACGATTATTCCTTGATACCTCCGAATGTTACCTGTATGGCTAATAGGGAGGTCATTGGAATTGTTACTCAGATAGAGCATCCGGAAGGGATACCGAGGCGTGCCGAAGCCTGGTTGCGTCTGGCAGGCTGCGACAAGATATTTTTTGTGGATTCAAAGTCTGGAAAAGGGATTGACGAACTAATGGAATATTTACAATAGGATGAATAGGTATATATCCTTCATTCTGTATAGCATCAACAAATACATCATATTAAATCTTGTTGACAGATTATTACGGTGATGTTAAAGTTTTAAAAGTTGTTATTATGTACAAAAATGCATAATAAAATTGTAAGATGTGCATAAACGAAGGAGAAAATTATTTTATGACAAAAGTTGTAAAGAGATTGGCCTGGATTTTGATTGGGCAGTTTATCGCTGCTTGTGCCTTTAATCTGGTCATGGTGCCTAATGGTTTAGTAGCTACAGGTTTTGGGGGTGTTGCTACAGTCCTTAACAGGATGTTCGGTTTGAATATGCAGCTGGTGTTAGTGGTATTGTGCATTCCGGTCTTTCTTTGGTCTTTGATTGCATATGATCGGAAGCAGGTATTTTATGCAGCGGCCAGTTATTTTACTTTCACCTTCTACATTGGTATTGTAGATAAGATCCTTCCTGATTTTATCACAGATCCAATCATTGCGACAGTAACGGGCGGATGCCTTCTTGGTGTGGCAACAGGCTTGATTCTAAGACAATCCGTAGCAAACGGGCCGGAATCCATCGTAGGTATTTATCTAAAAGAGAAGAAGGGTATGACTGTTGGAACCTTTTTTATGATTTCAAATACCATAATTATCGCTTCCTCTATCTTGTATGGTGATATTACTTTGATCATTTATTCCTTGATCTGTAATTTCATCTGCAGTAAGGTTACGGATATGGTGATTATGGGAACAGAACGCTATTTTATTGTGAGAATCATGTCTGACAAGTACTTAGAGGTTACTGATTACGTAAGTAAAAACCTACATAGAAGCGTGACCTTTATTCAAGGACTGGATACCTCTAATGTAAAGAAAAAGATGCTTGTAGAAACCGTTGTTAATAAGCATGAGCTGATGCAGTTGAAAGAATATATTAAGGAGCTTAAGGATGATAGCTTCGTATATGTAACTCAATCTGCAGGGTTAATTGGTAGGGGATATCCCCAGGAGTAATAAAAGTTCCAGACTTTCTTCTGGAGAAAGTATTCGCTGTAGCGAAGTTATGAAGTGATTCGTAGCTTCGCTCTTTTTATTATTATATAGTAATCGCACTATCCCTTTGGATATGAAAAGTACCGATGAGTATTTAAAAAGAGTTATTTGAAAATTAAAATAAATTGACATAGGTGTTGATAAAAGTTTTGTTGAATGATACTTTATCTATATATTAAGTGAAATTGTTATCGACTTTCTTTTTTATTAAACTTGAAAAAGTAACTGGAGGATAAAATGAAAAAAGGTAATCAACTAATTGAAGAGATTAATCAAACAAAATGTGCGAATAATGAAATGGTTTTCTGGTGGCTGGGACAATTAGGTTATGTAATAAAAATTGCAGACAAGATAATTTATGTTGATGCATTCCTTTCAGAAATGGAGGGCAGACAAGTGGAACCAGTATTTAAAAGTTCGGAAATCACAAATGCTGATATTGTGATCGGTTCGCATGATCATATTGATCACATTGACAGAGAAGCTTGGGTTGGAATAGCAAAAGCCTCTCCAGAAGCTATATTTATTGTTCCGGAAGCAATAGCCAAAAAAGTCAGTGATGAATTATTGATACCAAGGTCTCGTTTCATTGGAAGCGAGGATGAAAAAACCATGATATGCAAAGGCTTGAGTATAACAGGAATCGCTGCAGCACATGAATTTTTGGATCGTGATCCTAAAACTGGGCTATATCCATATATGGGACATGTAGTCGGAAATGGGAAAGTTAGTTTTTATCATTCAGGGGATACCTGTATTTATGATGGTATGGCAGAAAAAATCAAGCATTTAAGTCCAATTACTGTTGCATTTATTCCGATTAATGGACGGGATGCGGTTCGATATAAAGCCGGTTGTATTGGAAATATGACATTTCAGGAGGCGGTTGATTTGGCAGGGACGATCAAACCTGGACTGGCTGTACCCGGTCATTATGAGATGTTTGCTGCAAACAGCGAGGATCCTTCTAAATTTGTAGATTACTTAAATGCAAAATATCCTGACCTAAAAAGTTGGGTCGGAGAACATTGCATACCAGTAAAAACATCTCAAAAATAGAATGCAGCGCTGTGTAAATAATTGGTTTGATTTTTGCAGAAGCGGAGATTTGAATGGAAATCATTCCTTCGCATAGGCAACCTATATAAATGAGATTTAAAATGAAAAGTTAATAATTAAGTTTAGTAGATTTAAACAGGAAGCTACCATCATATTATGTTAATAAATCAGAATTGCACGGTCATAGATGCATGAAGCTAACTTTCCAGATATGAAAATAGAAGGGAGAATATAATATGATACGCTCCGCATTTAAAATGAAACTAAAGCCTGGTTATGAAGAAGAATATAAGAGGCGCCATGATGAGATTTGGCCGGAACTGGTCAAGGTGTTAGAAGAAGCAGGTATTTCAGACTACTCCATCTATCTTGACCCAGAGACAAACATACTGTTTGCTACCCAAAAGCTGAAGGATCATAACCAAGCAGATCAGCTTTATCTCAACCCAGTGGTAAGACAGTGGTGGGATTATATGGCTGACATCATGGAGACATATGAAGATAATTCCCCAGTAAGCATGGATTTAATTGAAGTCTTTCATATGGATTAGAAGCTTGATGAAAAGTACGTACTATGGGGAGATAACTTATTTGATTGAAATCAAAACCTATCCAGAGTAAAATAGAAGATATCGAAGTAAAATTACAAAAGAATCATCACATATAGGGAGGATTTACAATGAATGATCAAGAATTTCTGCAATTAGTAATTGAAAAAGAGAAGGAATACCAGTTTGATGGATTTTCACACAATGATGCCTTAGAAATCGGACAACTGATACTTGAGGTAACTACAAATTATCCGGGAACAGTTGCCTTTGAGATAACGGTGAATGATTTTACAGTAATGCGTTATTTCCCAAATGATAGAGGTAGACTAGAGGAACGTTGGTTAAAGGCGAAAAAGAATACGGTAATGACCTTTGGGAAGAGTAGCATGAGAGTAGCGCTGGAGCTAAATGAACGTGGATTGCCCCAGGATGCTCCCTCCATCATTCCGGGTGAATTTGCGCGTTGTGGCGGTGCATTCCCAATCCGCCTCAGAAACGGCAGTTTGATTGGTGTTATTGCTACCTCCGGATTAAAGGATACCGATGATAATGCAATTATCTGGGACGCCTTGGAAAAGTTTTTCGCAAAAAAGAATGCTTGATTAAATAACCAAAGGTGTAATATCTATACAATTTATTAAGTAAAGTTAACAATATAACTAAGAGTAAGCTACTGATAAAAATTATAGCTTACTCTGTAGCAGCGAATATTGTTTTCGATATTCTGCAGGACTAAGACGATATTCCTTCTTGAACAGGCTATAGAAGCTGCTTTTATCCTTATAACCAATCAAGTCAACGATTTGATCGATGCTATAGTCGGTATAAAGCAAATAATTCAGAGCATTCTGCAGCTTTATGTTCACAATCAGGCTACGGAAGGTTTGTCCGGTTTGTCTATGAATTAAGGTGGACAGATATTTTGGGTGGTAATTAAAATGCTCTGCCACATGATTCATGGTAACTGTTTGATAATTCAGATAGATGTAATCAATAATTTCAGTCATGGTATTGTTGCCATGACTGGATTTTTCTTTATAATTCCTTAAAATAAATGAGAAGATCAGGGTTAATAAAGACTCAATAATAACCTGGCTATACTGCATTTTGTCCAGGTATTCCTTCACAAGTACTTCTATGAAGTGATCAATATCCTTATCGAGATGCTGTAAATACAGGAAGGAGGGCTGATCCTCATTTTCCAAACGATAGCGTATAAAGAAAGCATTCAGTACCGGATCGTTAAACAGGATACGGAAAATTGACTTCTGAAATAAATCCTTCGGCAACACAATATTAAGAATCAGATCTGTCGTTTCGGAGTATTGCTTGAAGAAATGCGCTGCATTTGGATTCATGATGCATAGATTGCCTTCCTTTAACTCTATTTCCTGATCGTTGATTACACCAATGGGACATCCCTTACAAACATAGATTAATTCAAAGAAATCATGTGCATGTCGGTTCATATTACCTTCTTCATGGTGAAACGACATGAAGATCGGGGAGGAGGCATCGGAAAGAAATAATTCTGCCGGTAAAAGAGGCGGAATATGGGGCATCGGGTTTTTGATTCTTTCCTCGTAATACTTATCCTTATGTTTAAATTCAATCTCTTCATCTATTTTATCCGTATGCATCCATAGACGTTTAATTAATTCCTGATTCATAATAATCTTACCTCACAACACTTTTGTTGTTACCTTACCATATTTCCTAAATACAAGCATTATTATATAATTTATGCTATAAATTAGCTAGTTATATTTTGATGTTTTAAAATAATCTGTGCATAAAGTAAATTGATACAAAGTCCTTATTGTGGGAAAAGGTAAGGATGGGTAAACGTTATTATCAAGAGCAAATCGTAACATAAATATTGATAAGAACATAGAAAAGGAGAAGAGGAAAATGAAGATTACATCATGTAAAACAAACCATATGGTGAACCCTCTGGGTTATGGAATGGTGCATGCAACAGTATCCTGGATTACGGAAGATACTGTATCAAAGAAGCAGGCTGGAGCTCAGGTTGTAGTAGCAAAAGATGCCAATATGAATGAGGTTCTCTATGATAGTGGTAAGAAGGCAGAGCTTTCAAACCTGGCAGTTGACCTCCCGATCGAATTGACACCATATACAAGATACTACTGGACAGTAAAAGTGTGGGGCGATGCAGGTGATGAAGCTACCTCAGAGGTAAACTGGTTTGAAACAGGAAAAAGAGAAGATGGCTGGCAGGCAAAATGGATTACTACCACCTGGGAAGATAAGAATCTTCATCCATATATGAGAAAAGCATTCTCTGTTAAGGGCAAGATTAAGTCAGCCAGAGCTTATGTAACCGGTATGGGCCTTTATGAGCTGGAGATCAATGGTGACAGAGTTGGACAGGAGCGTCTCACCCCATATTGCAATACCTATGATCAGTGGGTTCAGTATCAGGCGTATGATGTAACAGAGGTAATCAAGGAAGGTGATAACGTTGTTGGGGCAATGTTAGCAAATGGCTGGGCAAAGGGTCATTTTGGTACCTTTGGAGATGCAAATCAACCTTATTGCCATGATTTTGCATTACTTTGCGAATTACGTCTTACTATGGAAGATGGCAGTGTACAAGTGATCGGCACGGATATTGACTGGAAATGTGCACCTTCCCCTATCGTTGATGATGGTATTTATGATGGTGAGATTTATGATACAGGCAAAGAGATCTCCGGTTGGTCAACAACGGAGTGTGATGATGAAAACTGGGATAAGGTTGCAGAATATGATGCCAAAGTTCTTGGAAAAGTAGTGGATCGGTTATCTGTTCCGGTTATCGTAAAGGAAACCATCAAACCAGTTGAGTTAATTCATACCCCGGCAGGCGAGCTGGTACTTGATATGGGACAGAACATGGTAGGCTGGTTACGGATCAAGGTTCGCGAGAAGAAGGGAACCCAGATTAAGATTTCTCATGGTGAGGTTCTTCAGGACGATAATTTCTACCGTGACAATCTTCGTACAGCGAAGGCAGAGTATCTTTACATCTGTGATGGAACAGAGCGTGTGATTGAGCCTCATACAACCTTCTATGGTTTCCGTTATGCTAAGCTGGAGGGATTCTCTGAGCCAATTAATTTAGATGATTTTGTTGGATGTGTTGTTTATTCTGATTTGGAGACCACCGGCCACATTGAGACCTCTGACCCATTGGTTAACCGTCTTTTCCTTAATGCTATGTGGGGACAGAAGGGTAATTTCCTGGATGTTCCTACGGATTGCCCTCAGCGTGATGAGAGAATGGGCTGGACCGGTGATACAGAAGTGTTCGCGGGAACTGCTTCCTTTAATATGGATACTTACGCCTTCTATGTTAAATTTATGCAGGATTTATATGAAGAGCAGAAGTTAGTAGATGGTATGGTAGCGAGCACGATACCAACCTTTACAACGGTTCGTAGCTCAGAATCCAGCTTTGCAGGCGGCGGTGCTTGTGCTTGGAGTGATTGTGCTACGGTAGTTCCGTGGGAAGTATATTTACACTTTGGAGATAAGACTATCCTCGAAAGACAGTATGTCAGCATGAAGACCTGGGTGGATTGGATTCGTCGTAAGGATGTAAAGGGAGGTGACAGAAAGCTTTGGCTGGAAGGCTTCCAATTCGGTGACTGGCTGGCACTGGATGGTCCTGTACCCGGCGGTGTTTTAGGAGGTACGGATAACGGATTGCTAGCATCTGCTTACTACAGACTTTCAACCAATATCCTTGCTAAGGCTGCCAAGGTACTTGGAATTACTGAGGATGAGAAATATTACGGGGAATTGTCCGAGCAGATCAAGAAGGCAATTCAGGATGAATTCTTCTCAAAGAATGGTCGCTCCACAGTTGTTACACAAACAGCACATGTGGTAGCATTACAATTTGATTTGGTAGAGCCTGAGGTAAAGAGCAGAGTGGTGAAAGATTTACAGGCGTTACTGAGAAAAAGTAATATGCACTTAAAGACCGGCTTTATCGGTACACCATATTTATGCCGCTCCCTTTCTGATCATGGGGACAGCGACAGCGCATATCAGATTTTCCTCCAGGAGGATTATCCAAGTTGGCTGTATGAGGTGTTGATGGGAGCAACCACCGTTTGGGAACGTTGGAATTCCATTTTACCGGATGGCAAGATCTCCGGTACTGATATGAACTCTTTGAACCATTACGCTTACGGTTCCATCGTAGAATGGATGTATCGTAATATGTGCGGTATTAATCCGTTAGAGGAAGCACCAGGATTTAAGAAGTTCCTGATAAAGCCGGAGATTTATGGAAAGCTGTTCCATGCTCATGCAAAGGTGAAGTCTTCCATGGGTGTGATAGAAAGCGGTTGGAAACGTGAAGATGATGGCACCCTTACTATAACTGCTGTGGTACCGTTTGACTCCGAAGCAACTGCATATCTGCCGGACTGTGACTTAGCTGCGGTGAAAGGTATCGAAGGTTTACAGGCAGAACAGGCGGGGGATAAGGTGAAGGTTACATTAACAGCAGGTAACTATACCTTTAATTATGCTACCACTAGAACCTATGAGATCACATATGATTTAGACTCACCTGTAAGAGAACTGATTTCCATTCCTGAGGCAAGGGCGATCTTAGATGAAATGGCGCCAAGACTGATTGCATCTTCACAAGGTACGATGGGAATGGAGCTTCCCTATAGCATTGGGGATGTACTTAGGGCAGGAGATCCATTTATGCTTAGAATGATGTTTGGTGAGGTAGACTTTGACTTACTTAATGAGAAGCTGAAGACAGTTCCGGTGAAGATTAGAAGAGTGTAAGATGGACTATGAGTACCGATAACGATTAAGTTAAATAGTAAAATAGAAAAAGAAAGCGGGATAGATGCTGATGTTAAGCATTTGTCTCGCTTTCTTTTATGAAAAAATTAGGGGTGTTAGAAATAGAAATATTTAATAAGCCAGGAAGCTTTATTTTTATACTGGAATAGAAATAGATAGAAAACTATAGTTTTTCAACCATCGAAAGGATTAATGTATATAAATTTACGAGTATAATATCACGAGTAAAAAATCACGTATTTAAAATCAATAAGTAGGTAATACAGAAAGGAAACGTATTGTAAAAACCTTGAGAGTAATGGTTAAATATGGTAGTATAATATATATAAATTGCTTTAAGAAATAAGAGGAAGTGAGTATCTATAAATAAAGATCATAATGAAACAGAATAAAGATTATGAATTGATACGAAAGAAGATTTGAAGGAGAATAAAGGAAATCATTTGTTTATTTGTTAGGGAAGGGCCTGCTTCTTATAAATTGATTGAGTTGGTCTTTCAGTAAAATAGGGGGATAAGTATGATGACAAAAACAAAAAGAAATTACAATCGTTATATGTTTGGTCTTGGTACGATTGGCAGAGATATGCTCTATGCAATTGTAAGTATGTATCTACTGTTTTTCTTGACTGATATCCTGGATCTGCCGGATTCGACTATGTGGTGGATGACGGGTGCAATGACGATGCTTCGTATTTTTGATGCAGTAAATGATCCTATCATGGGTTTTTTAGTAGATAATACCCGCTCACGATTCGGTAAGTTTAAGCCGTGGATTGTATTAGGAGGTATTGTCGGGGGTATTCTTACGGTGTTATTATTCTTTGACTTTGGTTTGAAGGGAGCAGGATATGTAACAATGTTTGTTGTTATCTATCTTCTCTGGGATTTAACCTATGGAGCCAATGATATCGCTTATTGGTCAATGCTTCCGTCCTTGACACTTGATCAAAAGGAGCGTGAGAAGACCGGTTCCTTCGCTAGAATTTGTGCAAATATCGGATTATTTACAACTGTAGTGGCTATCTTGCCTGTTACGAATGCTCTGGGTGGAGATAAAAGGGCTTGGCAGATGACAGGAATCGCAATTGTATTGATTACCTGGGCATTTCTTATGTTTACGGTATTTGGTGTGAAAGAGGATAAAAATATAAATGTGAAACAGGAGTCCACTTCATTAAAGGAAATGTTCCGTATATTGTTCCAGAATGATCAGCTGTTGTTCACGGCTATATCAATGGCATTATTTATGATAGGTTATTGTACAACCACCGCTTTTGGGGTCTATTTCTTTAAATATGCTTTTAGAAATGAGGGAATGTACTCTGTATTTGCTGCAATTCTTGGTGTGTCACAGCTGGCAGCCTTATCGGTATTTCCCCTATTCTCAAAGAAATACGATAGGAAAACGTTATATACCTTTTCAACTATTTTGGTGGTAGCAGGGTATCTGGTATTCTTCCTTTCACCAATGAATATGCTAGTAATTGGTTTATCCGGTATTCTTATTTTTGCAGGAGAAGCTTTCATTCAACTTCTGATGTTGATGTTTCTGACCGATACGGTTGAGTATGGACAGTGGAAGCTTGGCCGGCGTAACGAAAGTATCACTTTCTCTGTGCAACCATTTATTAATAAGATTGGCGGAGCAATAGCGAATGGGATTGTTGGTGTGACCTTGATCGTTTCTGGCATTAATGCTGCGTCAACACCGGAGGAGGTTACCGATTCCGGGCTGCTTATTATGAAACTGGCAATGTTGATTTTACCCCTCATTTTTATTGTTTCCGGTTATATGATATATGCTAAGAAGTTCAAAATTGATCAGCAGATGTATGATAGCATAATTTCAGAATTAGCAGCCCGTGGTGAAATTAATAAAGAACAGGAGTGAGATGCTTCTATGCTGACAAAAGAAAATCGAATAAAAGATATTTATGTAAATCCTATTGGTCGTGACATTATTGATAGAGTGCTCTTACAAATGAATATCAGCAAAAAGGTGGTAACTAATCTGATCATAGGAAATCTGAGGCTTAAGACGTTACCAAAGCTCTTAAAAAGACAAATGGATGAAGGTTTTGTAGATACTTTGCTTACCCTTTTAAACACCGAACAGGAAGCAGTAAAGCTGGATGATGGACAAATTCAAAAAGCTTGGTGGAAGGAGGCAGTATTTTATCAGATTTACCCTAGAAGCTTTAAAGATAGCAATAGAGATGGCATTGGAGATCTGCAGGGCATCATAAGTAAATTAGATTATATCAAAGAGCTGGGCATTGATGCGATCTGGCTCTCACCAATTTATGATTCTCCCAATGATGATAACGGATACGACATCAGAGATTATCATAAAATTATGGCTGAGTTTGGGACAATGGAGGACTTCGAGCGATTATTAATAGAGGTTCATAACCGTAATATGAGGCTTATTATGGATCTGGTCGTTAATCATACCTCGGATGAACATGAATGGTATCAGAAGGCGGTACATGAACAGGATTCCAAGTACGGAGATTATTATATTTTTAAGGATCAGCCAAACAACTGGACATCATTTTTTAGCGGTAGTGCCTGGAATTATGTAGAAGAACGGCAGCAGTATGCGCTTCATTTATTTTCAAAGAAACAAATGGATTTAAACTGGGAAAATGAAACCCTACGGCATGAGATTCATGATATGGTAAAAAGGTGGCTGGAAAAAGGTGTAGATGGATTCCGCCTGGATGTCATTAATTACATTTCTAAGCGCAGCGGTTTGCCTGATGGAAACGAAGGTATTGGTAAGCTTATGGGGTATTATGGGGTGGAACACTACTTCTACGGGCCTCGCCTCCATGAGTATCTGCAGGAAATGAAAGAAAAAGTGTTTATTCCATACAATGCTTTTTCGGTTGGTGAAACGCCTGGAACAGGAATGGAAATGAGTAAGCTATTGACAGCGGATTATCGAAATGAGCTGGACATGGTGTTCTCCTTTGACCATCTGGAAACACCGGGGCATACCCGTTTTGATGATTATCAATATGACCTTAATTATTTAAAAAGTTATATGATTCATTGGATGGAGAATTACGGGAATCATTGTCAGCCTTCTTTGTTTTATGAGAACCATGATAATCCACGAATGATATCTAAGATAAATTCAGACCCACAGTATCGGAATGTCCTGGGTAAGCTTTTGGCGGTAATTCAGCTTACCTTGCGAGGCACGCCATTTATCTATCAGGGACAAGAGCTTGGAATGATCAATCAAAACTTTCGTACAATTGAGGAGCTTCGTGATGTGGAGTCCTTGAATCTTTATGATGAGTTATGTAAGACCATGGGAGAGGAAGAGGCATTTGTTAAGATATTAGCCGGTTCCAGAGACCATGCCAGAACACCGATGCAATGGGCCAATCAACAATATGCAGGTTTTTCCACCGGGGAGCCATGGATTAGGATGGATGATGATTATAAGAACTGCAATGTAGAGACCCAGCTTAAAGATGAGAATTCCATCCTTCGTTTCTATCAGAGATTGTTAGCATTCCGGAAGGAGCATGGAGTCATCTATTATGGAGATGTGTTATTTATCAATCAAAAAGAAAAAGATTTATTCAGCTATTATCGTAAGGATGAAACAGAAACTCTATATATTGAAATAAATTTGGGATCCAAGAACAAGAAACGGACAAAGTATCCTGAGGGGATTCAATTATTATCGAATTACGCAGAGGTTTCGCCGGCATTTTTACGGCCTTATGAGGCAAGTATATGGAAAATGAATGAGTGATAAACACAGTTTAAAATATTCGAAGTTTTGATTAAGACTGTTAAGGAGCGAGTATGCAAAATAAAAAGGAGTATTCAATTATTACACCAGAAGACTATATCAAATATCAGCCAATTGAGCGTCAGACTGCTTTAATATCCTTGAGAACGACTATTTTAAATAATCTGCCGCAGGGATTTAAAGAAATAATTCAATATGGCATGATTGGATATGTAGTGCCACATGAAATCTATCCATTGGGTTACCATGTTAATGCTAAGGAACCACTTCCCTTTATGGGACTTGCAAATCAGAAAGGATATATTGCATTATATCATATGGGTATTTATGCAGACAGTTCGCTTTTAGATTGGTTTAAGAAATCTTATGAGGAGTTGAATATAGGTAAGCTTGATATGGGAAAAAGTTGTATCAGATTTAAACGGATAGACAAAATTCCATTAGAACTAATCGGTGAGTTATGTTCCAAAATGTCTGTTGATGTTTATGTGAGTATTTATGAAGCAAATAAATCGAAATAGTATTAGTAAAGAAGCATATTGACGCGATATACCCAATGGTCAACCTTCCCGGATATTTGAATTTACGGAGATGATTAAATTAGCCATCGTTTATAGCACAGGATAAATATAAAGTTTTAAAACAAGAACCATTGTTATTTGATTATGGATATTTGCAAGAATTATCAAACGAATATCATTCAGTCAAAAGAAAACTTGTTGCTGTTGCTATCCCTTGTACGATTCTATTTATATTTGGTATCTTAGCGCTTGCTTTTACTGTAAGAGGATATGTAGAGTGGTCTGAATATCACTCGTTCGTTTTTCTTGGATTTGCAATAGCCTAGCACATAGGCAAATATGAATTTTCAATTAGTTTTGAATAAAGAGATATCTATAACGGATGGTGGCTAAATGATGGTTAAAAAACAATATTTATCAGATGTTGAGGCGATACTATCACACAGATATGATAATGGGTATGATTATTGGACAACGCATGACAAACGTTTGTTAAAAGGTTCTCCGTTCTCGGCATATAACAGTGCGCTAATGCTATTGGAATTAGGTGTAGAGCCGTCAGATTCAGTATTGAAAGAAGTATCTGAATTATTTTTTAGTACTTGGGAAGAGGACGGTCGTTTTAAGTTATATCCAACCGGCGGTATTCTTCCCTGCCATGTTACCAATGCTGCTTATTTGCTTTGCAATATGGGCTATGTTTCAGATGACAGAATTAAAAAAACGTTCTGGCATCTTCTTGAAACGCAGTATGCTGATGGCGGTTGGCGTTGCAATAAATTCTCTTTCGGGCGCGGTTCTGAAACAGAATATTCAAACCCAATGCCTACACTTACCGCACTGAACGCGTTTCATTTCAGCGATTATCTCAACAAAGAACCGAAACTTGATAAAGCGGTAGATTTTTTATTGGAACATTGGACAATCAGAAAGCCGATTGGTCCTTGTCACTACGGAATGGGTACATTGTTTATGCAAGTAGAATATCCCTTTAACAATTACAACCTTTTTATGTATGTTTATGTTTTATCGTTTTATAATCGTGCGAAAGAAGATAAGCGTTTCCTAGAAGCCTTTAAAGCATTGCATTCTAAACTCAATGACGAAAAGATTGTTGTAGAGCGCGTTGTCCCTAAATTGGCAAAGCTCTCTTTCTGTGAAAAAAATAAACCAAGTGAATTGGCAACGAAGCGCTATCATGAAATTCTTGCTAATATTGGCTAAATACAAGAATTAAGCATAATAGAAAGTGACAAAGTCCAATTTGACGAGTGCTATGAGATTTTGGTGCCTAACTATATATTTACCAGACTTAACCTTAAAGACCAGAGTTGGAGAGAAAGTGATTAAAGAAAAATGATTAAAGAGAAAATGATTAAAGAGAAAATATATATTGAATACATCCCTACGATTATATGGGGAGAAAAATCAAACAAAGCGTACATCTTTGTCCATGGTAAGATGTCAAATAAAGAAAGTGCAGAAGCTTTTGCTGCAATTGCGGCAAGTAAAGGTTATCAAACCATAAGTTTTGATCTTCCTGAACATGGAGAGAGAGCTGATCAAGATGATTCATGCGACATTATAAATGGAATCACAGACCTAACACATATTGGCGATTATGTCTTTAGAAACTGGGACACAGTATCACTGTTCGGGTGCAGTTTAGGTGCCTTCTTTAGTCTTCATGCATATCGCGAAAAGCATTTTGAAAATTGCCTGTTTCATTCACCCATTGTAAATATGGAATACCTTATTCAACAGATGTTTCTGTGGTTTCACATATCCGAGGAAGATCTTAGAGCACAAGGAAAAATCCCTACACCAATTGATACAATGTCTTGGTTGTATTATACCTATGTAAAAGAACATCCTATAGTCAAGTGGACTTCCCCAACACATATTTTATATGGGGCAATGGATAATCTTCAGAGTCGTAAAATAATAGATGATTTTTGCGATAAATTCAACTGTCAGCTTACTGTTTCTGAGAACAGTGAGCATCCATTTATGGAAGAATGCGACAAAACAATTGTTGAAGCCTGGATGAATTGCAGTATATAGATAGTCCTTTGACTTTGAAGAATAAGACCTTATAGTATAGGATGGTATTGACGGGAGCTTACATATGGCTTATTGTATTAATAATAACTATTATTTAAACTAATTCAAAGACAAATGATTTACTAAGATTTTAGATTACTAATGATCAAGGGGGACAATGGATGAAGTTAATAAAGAAACAAATGATAGCTTTAATTTTAGTCATATTTATTTCTGTACCAGATATAGCCGTACTGGATCAATACGTTACACATGAAGTAGGTGCAGTCACCTTTGATGAAATCAATCACCCGGATCTGTTCCTCAAGCAAGTAAATGGAGACCTGCAATGTACGCTGGTTGCAGCGACAATGCTGGTTAGAAGAGCAGCTATGCTATCGGGTAATGCAGCATGGGCTGATATTACGGTAGATAAAGTTAAGAGCCAGGCATGGGTTAATGGTGTTGGGTTGAAATATACATTCACTTATGAAGGGATCACCGTAAATAAGGCTTCATTCGGAACTGATCCGGTAAACGAAGCATTGATGCTATTACAACAGCATCCGGAGGGTATCGTTCTATATGATCAGATACGCACTCCGAGATCTCATGCGGTTCTGCTTACGGATTATACCGGTGAAATGTTTTACTGCGCCGACCCATCGGATGCTGTTCCCTATGGCAGAATTCCTATTTCCTCCGGATTAGTTCAGGTTAAGGATGCGGAATTTTATTATTATGTGTCAAGTCCGTCAATGACTGCGTTATCGCCTTCTGCTCCAGAAGAAAGTATCAATCCTTCAATAGATATCAATACATATTCTGCTACTTTATCTCAAACAAGCTATTATTACGACGGAACAGATAAAAAGCCGGCGGTAGCAATGCTAGGTTTGTCGGAAAATGTAGACTACAATGTTTCATATATAGGTAACAGAAATCCGGGTTCAGCCGCTGTTATCATAACTGGTATCGGTGGATATACCGGAACTATAATTAAAAGCTTTGAGATTAGTGGAGTTTTAACTTCGGATTATCTAAATGACATTATAACCGGAATAACAAAACAGACGATTCAAAAGGGGAAGACAGCAGCTATAAAGGTCACACTGCCTGATTCTCTAAAATTAGTTCAAGAATATAATAGTAATGTGACCGGCATGTATAATGAAGTTAAGATAAGCTATGCATCCAGTAATAAAAAGATAGCTGTTGTAAATTCAAAAGGCAAAATAACAGGGAAAAAGAACGGAACTACTAAAATTTCTATAACCGCAGAATTAGGGGATGGAACAAAAAAAGTATTTACATATAAAATAACGGTGAAATAGCACATAAGTGAGACAAAGAAGCTAGTACCACCTTGCAGGAAGTCTACTAATTTGAGGTACTCAGACGAATTGCAATTTTCGAAAAGCAGTAATAGGTGTAAATACTTAGAGGAAGTTTACTAATCGTTTACCAGAAAGGCAAGCATCATGAGCGATTCTAAAAATAAGAAATCCAATAATAAGAAATCTAATAAGGGTAAGCAAATTATTCCTATTCTATTTTTTATGTTGATTGGAGCGGTGTGTGGTGTTCTTATAGCTAAGTATATTTTAAATGTCGATACCGAGTCAGAAGAGATACCTATTAATACCATATTGATAAAGGGCGCATTACTTCTACTTGGAATGTATGTGGCAATCTTTTTACAGATTATCATCCACGAAGCTGGACATCTGCTTTTCGGACTTATGACGAGCTATCGATTTTCCTCCTTTCGAGTTGGAAGTTTCATGTGGTTAAAAGAGAATGATAGGATTAAATTTTGCAGATTATCTCTTGCGGGCACAGGTGGTCAATGTCTGCTTATTCCTCCGGAGATGAAGGAAGGAAACTACCGGTATGTTCTTTACAATTTGGGTGGCTCTATTCTCAATCTGATATCCACACTCTTATTTGGAGCGGCAGCACTTATTTTTAAGAATATCGGGTTATTATCTTTAATATTAATGATGCTGGCATTGTTAGGAGTTGCATTTGGACTTATGAATGGTATTCCAATGCGGCTTGGAATGGTGAATAATGATGGTTACAACACACTTGCTCTTGGAAAGAACAGGGAGGCTTTGCGTTCCTTTTGGATACAAATGAAAGTCAATGAGCAGCAAGCTTCCGGAATACGATTAAAGGATATGCCGGACGAATGGTTTGTAGTTCCGTCGGAGGAAGCTATGGAAAACAGTATTACGGCTTCCATAGGAGTACTGGCCTGCAGCCGCTTAATGGATCAGATGAAGTTTAGCGAAGCAGAACCTTTGATAGAAGAGCTTCTTAATATGAATACAGGTATTGTAGGTTTGCATCGTAATTTACTAGTAGTAGATCAAATCTATTGTGAATTGGTGGGAGAAAATAGGGGCGATATCCTGGAGCATTTCTTAGACAAGGAGCAGAAAAAGTTTATGAAGGTGATGAAAAAATTCCCTTCCGTACTTCGGACAGAATATGTTTATGCGCTGCTTTCAAAAAGAGATGATGCTTTAGTTGATAAAATAAAGTCTGATTTTGATAAAATATCAAAGAACTATCCTTATCCGAGTGAGATTCTTTCGGAGCGGGGGTTGATTCGATATGCGGAAAGCTTAAGGTAAATTCGAGAATAGATACAAGAAACTTGAATATAGTCCTAGCCATGCTTATATATTATAGTAAGACAACATATTGGTGGTAGGCTATGGAATCCAAGGAAAAAAAGCATGCTAAAAATGATCTTTATAATCTTGAAGAATTAGATCCTGACATGAAAAGAGAGCTAAGTGCAAATAAAAATCCTGGAACAGAGCAGGTTACAACTGCAGCTTTGTTTATGAAGGTAGGCATTATGGTATTGAGTCTAATCGCGATTATCGGCTTTGGTGTCAATGTCCTGCCAAATGCAGTAACCGTGTCGAATACAGCAAATACAACAATTGCAAAAAGTGATATGCCAATCTATTGCGTCAAAACGGACGAGAAAAAAGTAGCACTTACCTTTGATTGTGCCTATGAAAATGATGATACACAGAAAATTCTTGATATCCTGGATAAGTACCAAATTAAGGCAACCTTTTTTGTAACCGGTGATTGGGTTAAAAAATATCCTAAAGCAGTAAAAAAGATTGTTGATGCTGGCCATGATATTGGAAATCACAGCGATAATCATAAAAATATGACAGAACTGACCAAAGAGGAAGGCTCGCAAGAAATTATGAAAGTGCATGATGAAGTGATGGAGCTTACCGGTATTGAAATGTCGTTATTTCGCGCACCCTATGGGGATTACAATAAGGTCGTCCTGGATACTGCAAAGGAATGCGGGTATTATGCTATTCAATGGGATATTGA
>JAQZBD010000097.1 GCA_029239235.1 Herbinix sp. | reverse complement strand
ACAACTATCTGCATAGCCTTGACCATGTTGGTTCCGGGGTTATTTATCTTGTCAATAAGAAGAACCAAATAATTGCCTGGTCTACCACTGATCAATATACTCCTCCCCATCAGGAGGCCTCCACAGCAATTTCCTTAACAAAGGCTGCCGATGCGACTGACCCGCTGATTCATTTAAGTGCCTCATATATTGTTTCACATTCTAATGCAATCGATAATGTATTTACTTTTACTTCACAGGGTAATATTTATTACGGCACCTGCAAAACACTGGAGGATCCTTCCAGTCTGGGACTTAGAATTATAACCGTATTGCCGGAGAAAGAGATCACCGGTAATTTACTAAAGGGTGAGTATACGCGCATCACGCTGCTTATCCTCCTTTTTATCATTTCAATTCTGCTCATTCTGGGAATTATAAGTCGGTTATTAAAACCCATCCGAGGTATAACTATAAAATCCTTGCAGGTTATGAATCATAACTTTGATCCACTTCTCAATATGAATCACACGATTATATCTGAGCTGCGAGAGGTTACAGACGCATTTAATGCTATGCTTGCAAAAATCAATGCATCCTTTGAAGAAATTACTGCTAATGAAAGAAATCTGGTGCTGGCCAAGAAAGAAATTGAAGATTTATTAATGCGTGAGAATGAGCGGCTAGAGGCCTTAGTCAATGAGAAAACGAATGAATTAAATACGACCCTAAAAGAATTGATGGCTAAGGAGAAAATGGCTTCTCTGGGTAATCTGGTTGCAGGTATTTCCCATGAAATCAGCACCCCTTTGGGCGTTGCCGTATCGGCTTCCTCCTACCTAAGGGATGAGAATACAAAATTCATTAAGACAATCAATGACGGCGATTTGACGAAGCAAAAATTATCTAATTATATTGATGTGATTGAAGAAAGCACTAACATTATCACCACAAATCTTGAAAGAGCGTCAAATCTTGTAACCAGCTTTAAGAAAATTTCAGTCAACCAAAGCGCTGAGGCAGAGATGAACTTCAATTTTTATGAGAATCTTCAATCGGTTTTACTTATGCTTAAGCATGAATACAAAAAAACCAGGCATAGCTTTGACATTCAATGCCCGGAGGATCTGCTGCTTCGTAGTTTTCCCGGTGCCTACTCGCAGATATTTACAAACTTAATTATGAACTCACTTATTCATGGCTTTCGCTACATGGACGAAGGCAAAATCTCAATCCACGTAACAATATCTTCCCAGCCCTTAACTGAGCTTCAGGTTCTTCACATTGAATACCGGGATAATGGTGTGGGGATTCCACCGGAAAATCTTGCCCATGTCTTCGATCCCTTCTTTACTACCACCCGTGGTAGTGGAAGGTATAGCGGCAGCGGACTAGGCTTGAGCATTGTATATAACTTGGTTACATCAACACTAAATGGCTCTATCACCTGTGAAAGTGAGGCCTTAAAGGGCGTTCTCTTTATCATCGAGACACCTATCTTATAGTATTTATCCTTGAATTAAATTAGCAAGTTTAGTAACTGTAATGAATAATAAAGCGAGGTGTACCAATGGCAAATATCAATATGAGTAAAATGAACGATGATTTATTTTTTAACCTTGAGGAAGGAAAGGAATCCAGACCTACCAGACCTAATCCTATCTTTGGAAGACCCTACAAAATTGTAATTGCAGATGACGATGAAGAGGTTCATCGCGTCACCAAGATGATTTTTAATGGATTTCTTTTTGAGGGACGACCTCTCGAGCTAATCGATACCTATACTGCCGCTCAGACCATCGAGATTTTTCGCAGTACCTCGGACATCGCGGTTGTGTTCTTGGATGTAGTGATGGAAAAGAACTTTTCCGGTCTGGAGGTGGTCAGAACCCTTCGGGAACAGCTTCAGAATAATTCTACCCGTATTATACTTAGAACGGGGCAGCCGGGGGAAGCACCGGAGGAAGAGGTAATCCGTGATTATGATATCAATGATTACAGGCTTAAGACAGAATTAACTGCAAACCGTTTAAAGACCACCTTATATAGTGCACTGCGAAACTATAGAGATCTTCAGAGCCTGGAAAAACATAAGTCCGGCTTAGAGAAAATCATCAAAACCACCTCACGTCTCTTTGAAAATAATACCCTGAAGGACTTCTTATCCTGCATGCTTGAAGAGCTTTCTAACTTCCAGCATGATAACCCGGATATGCTCTACATAAGAGGTGATAATCCTGAGATTTCTCACGGCTTTGTCACCGTAAGCGAACGTAAGTGTAACCTCATCGTCGCTGCTACCGGTAAGTACGAAACTTATATTGGCAAAGATGTTTGTACGATTCCTGAGTTAGCTCATCTAAATCAATGGCTGTGCAAGAATAACGGATATAAATCCATACATAAGCTGGAAGAAGGCTTTATCATAGAGAGTAAAGGCAAAAGCAAATTAAATAATTTTATCTTCATCGAAGGAAATTGGGAAACCTATGATTTTGAGTTAATCCATTTATTTCTCTCAAGCTTCGCTGTGGCTCTTGATAATTTTATATTAAGTAATCTGCTTAACTCCACCCAGCGGGATGTTGTTGTGGCTCTTGGAGAAACCATTGAGAGCCATTTCCAGGAGACCGGCAGCCATATCAAGCGTATCTCCGAAATGATGTATCAATTTGCCTTATGCAATAATACACCTGTATCAGAATGTGAACTTGTTAAAATTGCAAGCTCCCTGCATGACTTAGGTAAGATTGCCATCGCTGATAACATTATTAAAAAGCCCGGTCTGTTGACCAGCGAGGAATACGAAATTATTAAAACCCACCCAATGCAAGGATATCGTATCTTAAGTAAGTCAGACGTCCCTGTTCTAAAAATTGGCGCAGAGATTGCTTTATACCACCATGAAAAGTACGATGGAAGCGGTTACCCTTCTCAGATCGGCGGTGAAGATATCCCGATTTATGCGAGAATGATGGCTATTGTTGATGTTTTTGATGCTATGACTCATAAGCGCTGCTATAAGGATGCTATAACTCTGGAAACTGCCTTAGATTATATTAAGGAAAACAAAGGTAAACATTTCGACCCGGATCTGGTTGACCTATTCCTAGATAATTTTGAACAGATTATTTCAACTACGGTCGATCTGTAAGCAGCATTATAATTGTTATCACTCTCATAAGATGATTCTCGTCTGACAAGTGTGCTAGATTTAGGCTGTGAGATGAATCTGGATGCATCGCTTTAGGTTAGTGTAGGCATTTGTCGGGCGTATCATAAGATAGATTTTACCACTCCTCCTTAATAGAGAAAGGGATGTTCCGGATATAACCGCAAAGAGGCCTATACCTTTGCTGGCTATATTACGAACATCCCTTTCTTTTATCACTTTATCTCACGACTGCTTTTTGCTTTATTTGTTGTAATTATCAATACTATACTCAATAATTTTAACTGCTTTTTCCGGTCTGTCAATCTCACTTAAAGTTGTCTCCTAATCCCAGAGCTACAGTTTTTTCTTTTCAAAAATTAAAATTGAAGCAATTAAACTGCCTAGGATCAATAGGATTGTAATACTAACGGTAAGAGTAAGCCCGCTTACAGACTTTGTCCCTTCTAAGAGAGCTACGTTAACAGAAGCCAGTGTAATGGGATTAAATTTCTCTGCTTTTGGTATGATACTTACCATCAACATAACTACCAGGGCTCCCGCTGATAAAATCAGTCCTCCGAAGCTTCCCGGTGCTATTGTACTGGATAGCATAATTAATGATATTACAAAGCATACGAATATCCATAGACAAAATAAGCTAAAGAACAGATTCTTAACATCTGTTTCCGGGAACAAATATACCGTATAGCCATAGTTCGTTACAAATGCCAGAGCGTATGCAACCGTCCATATGATCACTGCTGCCACGTACTTAGATAAAAGCACCGTTCTCCTGGGAAGCCCCTTTGCCAGGAGATTAATCAATGTACCCTTTGATAATTCACCGGATAGCGTCCCACCGAATATCAGGAGAATCACAAGAGTTCCCATCTGGGTGAAATTTTTAAAGAACTGAGTATAGGCATCATAAACCGTGGGTTCCGGTATCTGAATTACCATTCCCTCCATATTCATAGAAGAAAGTATCTCGGGCATCAGCTTAGCCATCAAAGGGCTCATCATCCCAAATAAAACAGCTACTGCAAGTAAAATCCACAGCCGGAAGGTGCGTATCTGCTCCAGAAATTCTTTTTTTATAAAAGCATAAAATCCTCTCATCCCACCACCTCCAGAAATACATTTTCCAGAGAAGGTTCCAATAATTCATATTTAAGAACGGGTATTTTCTTCTCTACGAAATAGGCTAAAATATTCATCCCGTACTGTTCGGCATTCGTCATTTGGATGTCGATTTTATTTTCGTTTATCACTATTCTTGATATAAAGTTCATTTGCTTTAATTCCTTCGATATCTGATCCGTCTGACATTCTGCCCCTACCTCAAGCCGTATCACATCCGTACTATAGCTATTCTTTATCTCTGTTACACTTCCCTGAACAACTAACTTCCCTTGATGAAGCATTCCGATGCTGTCGCAAATACGTTCTACGTCCGATAGAATGTGGGTCGAGAAAATAATTGTGGTTCTGGCCTTTGCCAGAGAAAGAATATCCAGGATTTCTTTTCTTCCGACGGGATCAAGAGCTGATGTTGGCTCATCACAGATTAATAGCTTTGGTTCACCAAGAAGTGCCTGAGCGATGCCAAGGCGCTGCTTCATCCCCCGGGAGAAACTCCGAATTCTTCGATTTACTCCATCAAGCCCGACCAACGGAAGCAGCTCATTGGTTCGATCGACTATCCGGTCTTTATTCAATCCACTAACTTCTCCGCAAAGCCTTAGATACTCTCTCGGGCTCATATAACCGTAAAACTCCGGAACATCCGGAAGATAACCAATATGCCGGTTTGTCTTTGTATTTCCATAGCTCACCTTCTCACCAAGTACCCGTATCTCTCCCTGATCTGCTGCCAGGAAGCCTAAAATCATCTTCATGGTAGTCGTTTTTCCGGCACCATTTTTTCCGATAAAGCCAAAGACACTATGCTCCGGTACCGAAAACGATAGGTCATTGATAACCTCCAGCGTACCAAAACGCTTTGAAACATTTTTTAGTTCCAATATCTCCATATCTGCTACTCTTCGCTCCTCCCTACAGTAAAGTAAAGAATGGGACCAACAAACCCGAATACCGCCACGACAATCACCCATAAAACACGATTACCAAAGCGATATTTATTATGCTTTAATAGATGAACTAAAGCCGCCAGCATTAAAGCTAACTGCAGTATTACCAATGGGATTAAAAAAGGTAGATATTGCATTAAACTGTCCATATTCTCCATAGATACATCCTCCTAAACCTATTATTTATAGCTAGTCTATATTAAAATCCATCTAGCTCTGTGATTCTATACTACTTTCCGTAATGCTCCACTTGCTTTTTCATGCGTATAAACCGCTCTTCCTTCTCTAGAGCTTCAAACATTGGATTATTAAGAATAATATTGATCAAATCATTCCAAACCACCTCTGAGTTTCTGGGCATCTCAGTCTCTTCAATCACGTTGACCAAATACTGATCGACCATATCAAAAATACGATTTCCATGTAACGAGAATTCTCCATGGTTGGATTTTAAAAGCAGCTCCGTATATTTTTCGAGAGCTTCCAAGGCTTCTTCCTTATTCCCCTGGGAAATATAAATCATTGCGGCAGACAGATGAATTTGGATTAACATAACCGAATGCAGTTCCTCTACCTCAAAAAGCCTGCCCAAATCCAGGAACAAGTCATAGTAAAATTTCATTTTCTCCGGCTGTCCTGCATACATGGCCAAATAGTCCGTCGCTGCCCCCAGCATGGTGACTAAATTCATATAGGTATAGCCCTGAAGGTGTTCCAACGCCTTCTGCTGATCCCCTTTCATCTGATAGGCCTTCACTAACATACTTTCCGCCGGCATATACAATTCCTGTATATCCTCCAGAATATCTATTGCTTCTAACGGCTGTTGTAGCATGAGATGACATAATGACTGCATCTTTAACGCCATCTTCACCATAATAACCTCATCACAGGATTTCTCTATTCTTTGGTAAAGCTTCAAGACCCTTTCCATGATATTAATTGCTGCCTCCTGACTTCCGGCCAGACTGGAGTGATTGATTAAGAGTAAGCCCATTCGGTATTGCAGCTCCCAACAGGAGAAATATTTCTTAAGATACCCCTCACATTCCTCATATACCTGGGTAAATGGCTTCTCTGCAAAATCCTTTGCTAATCGATGATATAGCTTTCTTACATCCTCTTTCGTCATTTGCGGCTCATATCCTATCAAATGGTCGATGGTTATGTCAAAATAGGACGCCAGCTCTGGCAAAAGTAAAATATCCGGATAGCTCTGCCCTGACTCCCACTTGGATACTGCGGGCTTTGAAACACCAAGGTGGTTAGCCAATTCTTCCTGAGTGATACCTTTTTCTTTCCGATGGATTGCGATAATTCTACCAATCTGAATTGTACTCATAATTATGCCCAGCCCATTCCTGTACAAAATGCCATGAAATTGTGATATGGGCTCGGTTCCTCCTTTACTCTATATTATTACTTCTTTCAACTTTGTTCCTTTCGTCTATGCTGTATTGTTCTACCTATCATTCTAATTCGATACCCTCCCAAATACAATGGATTTACAGTAAACTTACATTAATTTAATTAACTATGGGTTAACTTCAGTGAAACCTCACTAAACACTTGTTAAATGATTAATCAACAACGCATTATTATATGGATAATATTGGAATGTTAATAAAATTACGATAGGATTGACACTAACTTTATTAGAACATAGAATAAAAAAGAAACACCACTGCAAAATGATATGAAAGCACTGCGTGTAATAAACAATAATGAGGAGTTTACTTATGATGTATCGACTGACGAATGGAACATTAACAAAAATTTTAATTATACTAGAATTATTAATCAACATTGTTTGCTATAAGTTCCTTCCAAGTAATGTAGGTGTTCATTTTGATAGCTCCGGGAACATAAACGGAACAATGCCGAAGCTTTTATTCCTATTCTTCCTTCCATTACTCACGCTGCTTTTGAATTTCTATTATAAGAAAGTAAATAACTCCTCCGAACTAAAAGCTACCTTGTTTACTGTTGTTTTCTTCATAATAAATCTTGTCACCTTATTTATAAATCTAAGATAATGCAATTGCAGCTTTAACTTTACCTAAAATTCAATTGCTTGACTATGTACTAAGGAGATCGCCCGCATGAAAAGTAAATGGATGAAATATAAATTTATGAATAATAAACGGATCAGAACTATACTACTCTTATTGATCGCTATCCAAGTAACTCCTCTGGTCTGCTCTTCCATCACTCAGGCAGCATCGAACGAAACCGCGACATTTCGAATTATTTCCACCAGTGACTTACACGGGCAGACAACTTCCTATGACTATGAAACGAACCTCTCCGCCCCAAATAACGGATTAAGTAAAATCGCTACTCTGGTAGAAAAAAACCGAAATGATCTCGGTGAGGATAATACGCTGTTGGTTGATGCCGGTGATTTTCTATATGATTATACTTCGAATTATTTTTACAACCACTATAACTCGGAGGATCAGCCCATCCTAAAGGCTATGAGTCTAATGGATTATGATTTCATAACCCTTGGAAATCATGAGTTTGACTATCCCTGGGAATATTTAAAGCTCCAATTAACGGAGTCAGGCATGTATGATAAGGTGGTAGTCTCTAATGCTCTCTGGCATGACAGCGGTGAATCGGTATTTGCACCGTCAGCTATCATAACAAAAAATGTTATAACCTCAAAGGGTAACAAGGTACCCGTCAAAATCGGAGTGGTTGGCTCCACTACCAACAGTATTTCTACCCGCAGAGGTGATTATGTTAATTACATTGATGCTGCAAATAACTATAAAAGTATTGTAGCAGAAGCAAACCGATTGAAAACGGAGGAAGCTGTTGATATTGTTATTGTGCTCCTGCATGGAGGTATCGGAAGTACGACTAGCAGCACTGACAGTGATAATATTGGCTATGCCCTGACCAAAGCCAACTCCATTGATGCCCTTGTCACAGGTCATACTCATGAGATATTTCCCGATACCTCAAATACTAAATTGGTTGGCACCGGCATTAATCAGCAGACCGGTTGTATTAACGGAGTTCCTGTTGTGGCGACGAAAAGCCATGCCAGCATCTTAGGCTCCATTGATCTATCCCTATCAGTTGAACTGAACGGTCATATTTCTATAGCAGACGCAAGCAGCAAGGTAACTATTGTTTCTACTGCTGTTAAGGAGAACACTGTAATTACAGAAATGTTCCAACCCTATCAGCGTCAACTAAAGCTAGGCACGGATACCGCAACCTACCCCATAGCAAATGGTATCACCTACCATAACTATGACAGCGTCGTGCAGGACAGTAACCTTTTTCAATTATATAATAATGCCAAGATTGCCTACGGTTTAGCTTATGTGGAAGAATATCTTCCTCAGTATAAGGCTCTGCCTGTCATTGCCTGCACAAGAAACTTATTGGATTCCAGTGAGACCTCTCTACTGATGAAGGATAACCTGTCCTCAAGTAAAGTAGCAAGGCTTCTCTCCGAATCCTCGTCTACCAGACCTTCCGGTTACACCCAGCTCTACCTTCTGACCGGCAAGCAATTGCGAGAGTGGCTCGAATACAATGCTCGAATTTATGCAACCTCTGGCACTACCTTTCAAGATACGATCAAGACCTACGTAAAAAACAATCCTGGAGTGTCCACTTTACTGGACGAGGATTTTACCTATCGCTGGAACTCTCAATATGTATTCGATGGAATTTCCTATCAAATAGATTTAACAAAGAAGTCCCGCTATACCACGGGCGGTATTTTAACAAACACATCAAATAAAAGAATTACAAACCTCGCTTACAACGGTCTTACGATCAGTGACTCCCAGCGATTTATTCTTGTATCTGATAGTGGTTTGCCAACATTATCCTCTTTACCGAAGGAAGGTACTGATTCCATAAAACCCGTTGTTGATAACGCCACCGGCAAATCTATAACCATGGATTATATACAAAACTTGGGTGACTTTGGTCCAATCTCTTTAAAAGCAGATCATAACTGGTACTTGTCCGCGGGAAAAAGCTATTCTTTCCTATTAGGTATTTCTAAAAAAACGGTAGGAATCGTTTCAAGCTACTCTTGGAACAAAGGAACCGTTGCAGAAACTACTTCCTATTCTTTTTTAAAGGGAACTCTTCCCTCCTCCGCGCAAACCATGAATATCGTAGCCGCCCAAGGCCGGAAGGAAGTTAATAATGAACCAGTTCCAATTAGGATATCTGCCACCTCAAAAAGCGGTATCAAAAATATAAAGTACTTGCCAGGAAAGATCACTAAATCTTCCCCTCTATGGAATACTGCCGGAATTGTAAAGAGTTCTAGCTTTACTGTAAAAAAGAATGGGAGCTATACCATCTTGGTGACAGATAATAAAAATAACAGAGCTACTACCTATCTTTCAGTAAATCGTTATAATGCAAACCTGCTTCCCAGTCCTAAGCCAGATAAATTAACGAACAGAACTACTAATTTTACCGGAACAGCCGTTCCCGGATCTACGATTCATGTTACAATTGGAGACAAAGCTTATTCCGGAAAAGCAGCCTCCAACGGTAAATTTAGTATCACGGTTACTCCCCCATCAACCTTTGAGAAAATCAGCTGTTATATTGAACAGTCCGGTAAGAAAAGCGTTACTGTCTCCGCCGCGGTAAGAAAAACCGGCCCCAATACGGTTCGATTAAATCCCATAAAGTCCGGTGATACCTTTGTCACAGGCACTGCTGATGCTAAAGCCAATGTCTATGCCTTAATCTGGTCAACCATCTATGTTGGGAAGGGACAAACAGAGACCTATAAGAATTCCGAGTTCTATAACTCAAATTATAAAATAGCAGAAACAAATATTACCTATGATTCCACAACCGGAGCATTTCAAATTCAACTTCCTGCCATCAAGTCCCAAATGAAGGTTTATGTGTTCTCCTATGATCGTTTTGGAATAACCAGTAAATCAGCAATGCAGCTCTCCAACTAATTATAATACAAATTTCAGCATAATTATGAATCTTGAAAAATTGAACGATTTGTATTGATTCGCTGGTACATTTATAGTAATATGTATTTCATTAAACAAAGCACCCGGTGATATCGATAATCCGAACAAAAAACCACGAATATCGTTTTGATTCCTATCGCAACATAATAAACCGGCAAGGTTTTGTTATGGGAATCTTTTATATCCAATCAAAAGGGATTGGTATGATTTAATTAATAAATCATGCTCAATCTTTTTTCTTTGGCAATGATAGGAATAAATGGTTTTAAAATGTTAAGTTTATTCATTTTTATGTATTTATATTCATTTGCATATTGGTCCAGTAAAAAACTGTCATAACTCGCCATAATATCAAATATATTGTAAAGTTATGCCAAATTTGTTAAAAAAACATAAAAACTTGAAAAACCGTATAGTACGGACATTTGTTTCCACTTGACAATTTTTTAATTTTATAATATCCTTTTTAGGATGATATATACTACTCTTATACATTTTTTGTATGTTATTAATATTTATGCATGTGAATGCATAAAATCACACGTCAATCGCGTTCGCTTTTATGTATATACGTGACGTTTTACAGGAAGTTGTATACAAGGATATTATTTTTGCAATCCCGGCAAAGATGCCTATCCGTATATCATCATTTTTTGTCACTTTGTATCGTACCTCCCTACGCGATACAATTTAGCCATCCGTTGGTCTCTCATGCAAAAAAGGTGGGTTAATATATGATAGATGTATCCTGAAGAACGAGTTTAATTTAATATGTAAAAAAGAAATTATATCGAACAGGCAAAGATGTCATTTATTTGCCATTTTTATTTTAAAGGAGTAAGCTTATGACTAAGTATATCGTAAAACGATTATTACTTGCAGCTATTACAATATTTGCTGTAGGTACAATTACATTTTTCTTGATGAATATGGTTCCAGGAGGTCCTTTTCTCTCAGAAAAATCAATCAGCCCGGCAGCAAAAGCAGCCCTAGAAGCAAAATATGGATTGGATAAGCCTCTGTTTCAGCAATATGTTACATATATAACAGATGCTGCGCACGGTGATTTCCAAGAGAGCTTAAAGCAAAGAGGACGTACTGTTTCTTCTATTATATTTTCTAAATTCCCTGTATCAGCAAGAGTTGGTGGACTCGCTATCTTATTATCCTTACTGGTGGGTATCCCCTTAGGTTGCTTTGCAGCATTGCATAGGGGAAAAGCGCTCGATAGCTTTATCAGTGTTATATCCACGGTGGGTATTGCGGTACCAAGCTTCGTTATCTGTACTTTGTTAATGTATTTCTTTGGTGTAAAATTGCATCTGCTTCCAACCTTAGGTTTAACCTCTTGGAAGAATTACATTATGCCCGTTATCTCACTATCCTTTTACCCTACAGCCTATATCATGAGACTTATGCGCTCCTCGCTGTTGGATGTATTGGGACAGGATTATATTCGTACAACAAAAGCAAAGGGTGTATCCCAGTTCATGGCTCTATTCAAACACGCACTTAGAAATGCTATCCTTCCCGTTGTTACCTATCTCGGACCAATGGCAGCATACACACTGACCGGTAGCTTCATCGTTGAGAAGATTTTCGTTATTCCCGGACTCGGCGGAGAATTCATTGGCTCTATCAGTAACAGAGATTATACTGTTATCATGGGAACTACGATCTTCCTGGCAGCCCTCATGGTAATGATGAATGTAATCGTAGACATTATTTACAAATTCGTAGACCCTCGTATCAAATTAAAATAATGTTGAAAAACAGAGAATAATCTCAAAGCATATTTGAAAAGGTATATACAATAAAGGAAAGGATAAGTGCAGACTGCATTAATTACTATAATTAAATAGCAGTATTGCAAACATGTTTGCAATATGCATGGACATATAATATGAAAAATAATCCAATGTCATTACAAAAGAAATGGAATCCGGATGACTTCCTACCGGCATCCGAGGCAGAAAAAGAGAATCTTGTAGCCATTCGCGAAAGCGTCGGGTTTTGGAAAGACGGTTTTCGTCGTTTAAAAAAGAATAAAGTAGCAATGGTAAGTTTGGTGATGATTATCCTTATCATGATAATCTCTTTCATTGTACCAATGTTTTATCCCTACAGCTATGAGCAACAGTCCAAAGGTTCCGAAAATTTAAAACCTTTGACCTATTCCGTAAAAGAGCTGGAACGAATTGATGCTGGAGAAAATGTATTTCCTCACATACTCGGAACAGATAAATTAGGCCGTGATTACGCTATCCGCGTTATGATGGGAAGCCGTATTTCACTTTTAGTAGGTTTGATTGCAACCGCAATTATCCTCGTGATCGGATCAATCTATGGTGCAACTTCCGCTTTCTTTGGCGGTAAGACTGATTTGATTATGATGAGAATTGTTGATATCATATATACAATCCCCGATATTTTGCTGATCGTTCTTTTATCCTTTGCATTGAAAGCTCCCTTGAATAACCTGGCAGAGATGCCGATGTTCCAATGGATACAGACGATTGGTGTCAACTTAATTAGTATTTTCATCGTTTTTGCTTTGTTATATTGGGTAGGTATGGCTCGTATGGTACGTAGCCAGGTACTTATGTTAAAAGAGAGTGAATATGTTACAGCAGCAAGAGCCCTTGGAGCTTCCAGTGCAAGAATCATTCGCAAGCATTTGCTGACAAACTGTATCGGAACACTGATTGTAACAACTACGCTTCAAATCCCATCCTCAATCTTTACCGAGAGCTTCTTAAGCTTCCTGGGACTTGGTGTGGCAGTACCTTTGCCATCTCTAGGCAGTCTTGCAAGTAGTGCAATTAACGGATTAAACACCTATCCATACTTACTATTTGCTCCTGCATTACTGATCAGTTTAATTATTTTAAGTTTTAATCTATTAGGTGATGGTTTGCGCGATGCATTCGACCCTAAATTGAAACATTAAGAAAGGAAGCGATAAAATGGGAAAATATTTAGTTGAGATAAAAAATGAAAAGCTTTCTTTCTTTAC
>JAQZBD010000328.1 GCA_029239235.1 Herbinix sp. | reverse complement strand
AATGCTATCAGAAGGTATGTTACTTTGCGCAGAGGATGCAGAAGGGACGCTAGCCCTAATGGTACCGGAGAAACCGATGCCTTCAGGTGCAGAAATTCAATAGGTTAAAACGTGGAATAGAAAGAGGTGTAATATCGCCAAGTATGACGATATTACACCTCTTTTCTTTACAAATCACCGGAGGAACTGGATTTACAACCCCTCCGGTATAAAATGCTTATTCTAACTCAGAAACAACTTTCTTTAATGCTTCAATAGCATCTGCAGGAAGCTTATCAAAGCCACCCTTTTCAGTCTCTCTGGAAGCTACGAATTCGATTCTATCTTTCATTCTCGCTACCAATTGATCCTTGTATTCTTTATTATTTAAATCAGGAACAAAGCCGTCCCAGTCAAAGATTTCGATATCTTCAAAAGGACCCCATTGTTTAAAGTTTGTTTTTCCTTCAACAATTGCTTCTAGGATTCCTAAGGTATCAGCCGGTTTAACTTTCTTGCCCATAAAATCGCCGGTGTTAATAACATAACAGTCAACGTTTCTTTCAGCAACTAATTTCTTGAACTTCTCATAATCGTTAACCAACGGATAAGTACGGAAAGGATTTGCATAAGGCTCAACAACCAAGGCATTTGGATCTACGCCAGGAGCAAGACGCTCTGCGGTAGTTCTCTTTGTAGCAAGAGTAGCACCCATAACAGAAGCAAGGGAAGCGCCCTTTAACTTAATGATTGGAGGCAATGTAGGATCCTTCATAATCCAGAAGATGGAGTTAACTGGCTCGTAAATCTTATCTACACGGTTCGGAGACCATAGCTTAGACTTAATTGCACGACCATTACCATTACGGATATCCTCGGTAACAAGAACAACCTTGCCCTCATCATCCATAGTAGCAGAGCAGTTCTGAGCAGTTAATAAATACTTGTTATCCTCACAATTAGTAGGATAATCCTGTGTCTTATCGAAATAGGTAGGTTCCATAGCGATGGAAGAACCAGTATCCGTATTGATAATGAAAGCATCATCATGAAGAACGGTTACATCATATTTACCACCATGTTTTGCATGGGTAATTGTAGATTTACCGGATCCGGATAGACCGAATACGGAAGCAACATAAGCTTTTCCGTCAGCAAGGTTATATCTCTTTTGTCCACCATGGCAGGAAGCATAACCATTACGGTTAGCGATAGCCCAAGCGATTGTAAGAGTACCTTTTTTATGCTCGCCGAAGTATCTCATACCAAGAAGAGCAGCACAGTTCGTCATGGTATTGAAATAGGTTAATCCCATAGGATGCTCTGCATGCTTCCACTGAGGATTAGAGAATATGTAAATATCGCACTCATCACCGATTGGTTTAGATGCTTTATACATTCTTATATATTCATCGGACATATACTGGAAGTTAAGCATCCAAGAATAAAGGATGTTCTCTTCACCTTCCGGAATTAATAAATGTGCTTTTACCATGAATTCAGGATCTAATCCAATGAAAACCTCTGCATGATATAAAGTGGAATATCTTGTATCATAGATTGCATCCATAACTTTGCTGTTAAGATTTTCACAATCCACGCCAGGCTCACCTGATATTTTTCTTGCAGCTGCCGCACGGCCAGTTACAAAACCGTCATTAAATAATAATACTTTTGCATCATGTTCGAGACCAAATTCTTCACCACGATATACCGGCATATCAGTTACAACAGTTCCGGGTGAATTTTTTGCTAATTCATAAGCTTCTCTCAGAGTATTAATTTTGATGACATTATTACCATAGAAAGCCGCCTCAATAATAGCCAGAATAAGTATAAATCTTTAACCTGTAAATGTCAACGGATATATACATAATTATGGGAAAAATGCAATTCAGTTTATACTATTTTCTACCCAAAGTTTTAGGTAATCTTCTATAACTCCAAATTGTGCCGGACCAATATCAAGTAGAAATTGGTGGAACTCTTTTGCATTAAAATCATTGCCTAATGCACGTTCCGCTTCCCCTCTCAATTCCATGATTTCAAGGTACCCAATCGCATAAGGAAGATAGATGGCAGGTTCCTCTAATAATGTATCGTAGATTAAACCGGCAACCTTTTCATCTCCAATGAATTTTTTAATATAATCAACGACATCCGTTTTCGACCATCCTTCATAATGAATTCCAATATCGGCACGTGCATACATACAGAGAATTACAACATTGTTTGCCTCTAAAAAATCAGCCAGGTTTTCGTCTATTCCAGCAATGTGATAGGAGTAGAGCTCCACATAGGTTGCCCATCCTTCGTCATAACCGGTGAAATTCATTACATTACGTATGGGTGCGGGGTTTTGATTTCTAAAATAAACACATTGGTATAAGTGACCGGGATAACCTTCATGCGCTACCGTTGTGTAAATCATGGATAAGGTGGCGTCGTCACTTCCGTTGATATAGATATTGTTATTAATGTAGTTATCAATCGGTGGGACTAAATACATTGCAGGACTAAGGTAATCGGATAGGGATTCCGGAACATACTTAATTTCACAATTTACCGGAACAGCTTCCGGAAAGTCAGCAGCAATATCATCTTTGAGATCGGATAGGATTTCTTCCGGATTTGTAATAGGGAAGGAGGTAAAATCAAGATATTTATCAATAATAGCTGGATCGGATACGGTAAGGGAGGAAAGATCTACGACACCGTCTTGTATAGCGTTGTCTAGCATTTCGATCATTTCATCCATACTCTTGTTAGAACCGGTCTTTAGCTTAGTCAGGCTCGCGTAATACGCCTGCCCTTCCGGGTAATAATAAAGTCCTGCTGCGTTTTTACCGGTGCCCTTTAGCTCATACAAGACTTCAATCAACATTTTGTAGGCAGGAATTACATCATTTAGAATGGCCTCTTTGTTGATGGTCTGGTAAGTAATTATTTCCTCATCGGTTAAACCTTTATATTTGGAAATCTTCTCATTAAAATATTGGATTAGGAAGTTTTCCTTCGGATTATCTATGAAAGCTTCACATTGTGCAATGATACGGTCAGCCACATGATCACTCATAAAAAGCCCACGTGTTGATTTCTCACGTTCAAATTGAGCAATATCTTTAAAATAATCGTAAACGCAAGGAAGAAGACGGAGATACTCGTCAATATCTTCCTTTTCATAAAAACTGTATTCAGCCAGTAATATGGGCAATTGCGCCTGAATACCGGTAGTGGGGCCTAGACACTCATTATAATATGTAAAATCCCCATAATCCAAATCAGCCACATAATAATTCTTAACAATTTCATAGGTTAATTTTTGCTTCGCAGTTAATTGTTTGTATTCAAAGGATAGCAAACGTTTTAGGTTATTCTCAGAAAGAGATAAATCCTCATTCATATGCCTAGCACTATATTCACCGAGGGTGGTCTCTTTATATTTTATCCCATAGTTTTCCGGATTGGCGAGTGAGTAATTTAAGGACAGTGTATCAGTCTGAACTTCTTGAACAAATAATTCATTCATAAAAGAATCAAATTCATTCTGCACCTGCTCCTGACTTGTCTTTTTACTGCATCCGATTCCAAAAATGGATAGACACAGGATAGCGGTAATTATCGTTATTGACCTTAAAAACCTTTTAAGCATAATGACCTCCTGAACGTTGTGTTGATAATTTTTGTAGTAAATCATATTTTGATTAAAATACTTTTTAAAAACATTATTGTAGGTGCTTTCACTACGATAACCGCAATATGGAAAGAGATAGGTTATACATTAAAATGCTCTGTTATTTCATGTTTATTCGATTAGGTGCTATGTAAGAAGTAGTACATTGAATTTTTCGTTGGGACTGTAATACATTTCCAACATTGTTAAAAGTGTAAAAGGTTAAGTTTTTTGTCAGTTCATCCGAAATATTACCAGTAGGAAACATTTTGTAAGTTAAGTGGAAGATAGTAAATTAAGATGTCAAGTGATTTTATTGTAGTTTCAATATAAAGGCGGTATTCGATGGATTATAATGTTTTGTTTCAGACAGGGTCAGGGAGAAAGTCAGGCAAGCTAGCGTCAACCCAAATGGTAATCGAACGTGATAAAAAGGATAAGAGTTTGGCTTCCTTGAAAAAGGGACAGCAGATAACCGGTACGGTTGTCTCTGTGGACAAGCAGGTAACGCTTAATTTTGGTGGGCAGAAATTGGTTGCCTCAAACGATGTTCTCAAAAATGCGGTTGTCGGAGAAATGAAGACCTTTGAAGTAATGAAAACAGAGGGCGATAAAATTGAGCTCAGATTATTAGATGGAACTGCCGGAACCAGCAGTAAAACGTTTATTGCGGCTATGATGAAAGAGACCGACTGGGATTCCATTCTGGCACAAAAGGAACAGAACGCAAAGAAAGCGGAAAAAGAAAAAGAAGCGCAAGAGAGAGAAAAAAAGTTAGATGAGATATCCGCTAAGTTGACGGAGCAAGACTACGGTCAATTAGAGGGAGAGGGATTTCCGGTAGAAACCTTGACCATTGACGGCTTATACAATGCCATCAAACGTGTTAAGTCGAGCGCTTTGCAAAAAGGACCGAAGACCTTTGGAAAAATGAATTCCTTTGGAGAAAACGAGATTACCGCCAGGCTCAAAGCAGAAAATCTGCCAGTAACAACCGAGAACCTTGGTAAAATAGGGAAGGC
>JAQZBD010000096.1 GCA_029239235.1 Herbinix sp. | reverse complement strand
ATCATAAACCTTAAAAGGCAGAAATAGCTGAATTGGTGGAGTTGACTTACTATACTTATAAGGAGATACGCCAAACTCCTTTGTAAATGCTCGTGTAAAGCCCTCCTGTGAATCAAATACAAAATCCAGTGCAACATCAATTACCTTTACTTCATTGTCGCGTAATTGAAGTGCAGCTTTTGTTAGACGTAACCCGCGAAGATAGTCAAAGGGGGTCTTGCCGGTTGCCTCTTTAAACATCCTAGCCATGTGCCACGGTGAATAACCCGCAACATCGGCAAGTTCTCTTAAAGTAATGCTTTGATTCATCTTACTTTCCATATACTCTTGTAGGATTTGTATCGTTTTCTTTGTTTCTGCACTCATTTAATCACCTTCCGTAATGCTAGAATATCATAAAGTGACGAAAGAAATCTTGACCGGGATTGCTGCTTTTTAATGAATCCATTGTAACATAAAGGATTGCAGGAACCAAGAACCAAGAGCTAAATAGCAAATTCATTTATTCTTTATCAAAATAATCCTATATAAAAAATAAACATATTTTGAGTAAACGATTATTTGGTATGGTAAAAATATGAAAATTGATGTAAGATAGATAAAATAATTATTACGTATATTTAAATAAAGTCGATGGGAAGGGAACTTATATGAGAGTAAATACAAAGGAAGTAACTTTAAAAAATGGACAAACTGCAATTCTAAGAAGTCCTGAGGGTGAGGATGCAGAACAGTTGTTAAATTATATGAAAATCATGTCGGGGGAGACAAATAATGTGCTTCGATACCCTGAAGAAGTAACATTAACGGTAGAGGAAGAAAGAGATCACATTATAAATAATTTAACAAATGAACGCGATTTTGATATTGCGGCATTCATTGATGGAAAGCTGGTTGGCAATTCAGGTATCTTCTGTACGAATGATAAGTTAAAAGTACGCCACCGCGTAAAGCTGGGAATAGCAATTATTAAAGATTACTGGGGCATCGGAATCGGCGATATATTAATGAAACATTGTATGGAGCAAGCAAAAGAGAATGGATATGAGCAGGTGGAATTGGATGTAGTTACTACGAACAAAGCCGCAATCTCATTATATGAGAAATATGGATTTGAGATATGCGGTACAGTAGCACATGCTCAAAAGCTGAAGGATGGCTCATATCAGGATCTTTATATGATGATAAAATTTTTGTAGTAACTAATACTATAGTAGTTAATGTTGTAGCAGTTAATGTAACAGTTAATGTTGTAAAAGTTAAAATGGTACTAATTAATATTGTACTTATTCATATTGTAGTAAGTGAATTGGTTAGCCGTATTGCAAAATATTAGATAAAGGAAATAAAGTGATCAATAACAATGAATAGTAATATAGAACAAAGCTTTGAAAAGAATAAATACCTATTAATGGAAGGTGCATTGGGAGAACGTCTAAAAAGAGAATATCATTTATTCCCGGATGAACATGTAGCTTTAGCAAAGTTAGTCTATGCTGAAGAAGGAAGAAGAGCGCTGCAGGAACTATGGGGGCAATACATTACAATTGCCCGTAAGTATCAGCTTCCATTTCTCGCTACAACGCCAACCAGAAGAGCCAATCAGGAGAGAATAGAACGCTCCGGTGAGGATTCCACTATCATTCATGAGAATGTAAAATTCCTTCGTGAGTTACAAATAAGTAGTAACATTGAAATGTATGTCGGAGGATTAATGGGCTTTAAGGGTGATGCTTATACCGGGGAAGGAGCCTTATCGAGGCAGGAGGCATATGTATTTCATAGCTGGCAGGCAAATGCTTTTTTTGAGGCAGGGGTGGATTTCTTGTATGCGGGGCTAATGCCTGACTTGTATGAATGTATAGGAATGGCAGAAGCAATGGCAGCTACAGGACTTCCCTATATTATAAGCTTTACGATTCAAAAGGATGGCAGGCTAATCGATGGCACGATGATAAGCAAAGCAATTGAGGTTATTGATCATATGGTAAAAAAGAAGCCACTATGCTATATGGCAAACTGTGTACACCCTCTCATAACACTGGAAGCACTATCCCAGCCTTTTAATCGCAATGATAATGTAAGACAAAGGTTTCAGGGAATCCAAGCAAACACATCACCGTTATCCTATGAAGAATTAGATCATTCCAAGGATATCAAAACCGAAGATCAGGATGTGTTCGCAGAGTACATGTTGCAACTGGTAAAGGAGAGGCAGTTGAAAATCATTGGAGGCTGCTGTGGTACGGATCACAGACATCTGGAAGCAGTAGCGCAAAAATTAGTGATGAATTGATCTTAACATTTGAAAGTAGAATTAATCTATCCTAGACAATAGTAAAAACAATATTGTTATATTTGTCTAGCTTAAGACATTCATGTAAGAGGAGAAAATATGGGAGATTTATCAAGTTTACCTAATATTGGCCCCATGGTTGAAAGCCAGTTACATCAAGTGGGAATAACAACAATTGAACAATTAAAAGAAATCGGAACCATCCAGGCTTGGCTGAAAATAAAAGCCATTGATGAATCCGCCTGCATCCATAGACTGTATGCGCTGGAAGGGGCAATTCAAGGGATTCAAAAGACTGACTTATCTGCTGACAAAAAGCAAGAACTCAAAGAGTTCTATCAACATTTTAAATAGTATTTGAAATAGTAAAAAGGGACAAATATAAGTCTAACCTTTATAACACTTAAAAGTATCTTGAATAGAGAGGATGTTGAATTAGTTGAAAATGAAAAGAAAAATAATACTCACAGTTACAATTATAACTGGAATAGTTACCCTCCTGTGTATCTCTTTCCCGTTAATTATATCATTATACATCCAGCATGAATTCAAAATTGATGTGAAAGATGCATCAGCAATTGGCATAATAGGAAGTGCCGATGGACCGACAAGCATCCTTGTATCATCAATTAATAGTTCAAATTTGAAATGGATATTTATTCTTCTTACGGCACTAATGTTAATCCTAACCGCAGCGGGAACAATATACCTGAAGAAAACAAAAAATAGGTAATAAAGAATTATAACCTACAACATATAACAGTTTTATTCAAAGCATAAATCCCACAGGAAGAGGGGCAGGGCTGGTATAAAAGTCTTTGCTTTACCGTTACAGCTGATGCAAAAATGTGCGTGAATGGGCGGACATATATCATATGTTCCGACCACTCACGTACATTTTTGTGTCGGCTGTAGAGGTAAGCCAAAGACGCTATACCAGCCCTGCCCCTCTTCCTGTGTCCACCACCTAAATCAGCACACATCAGCTTTTGACCTATCTATCATCTGCGATCAAAACTCTGCTCACAGTAAACACAACGGTATACCCCATTCGTCGTATTTGTAAGCTTAAAAGTATGCGCAATGCTAGGTTCCACCGTAGTAATACATCTAGGATTCTTGCATTTCAAAATATTCGTTACACGCTCCGGCAAGGTGGGAAATTTCTTATCCACAATAGCACCGTCTTTTATCACATTAATCGTAATCTGATGATCCAAAGCGCCCAAGATATCCAAATCAATATCATCCATTGTGCCTTCAATCTTAATAATATCCTTTTTGCCCATCTTATTACTTTTTGCATTCTTAATAATAGCAACAGAAACATCCTTATTTTCTAAATCAAGATAGGAGTAGATATTCATTGCGCCTCCAGCCTTGATATGATCAATTACGATACCCTGATTCAAACCACCGATATTAAGCATTTGCCTTCACCTCCAACAACTTCATAATCAGAGCCATTCTAACATAGACGCCAAACTCCGCCTGTTTAAAATAAACGGCGCGTGGATCCTCGTCAACCTCCGGTGAGATTTCATTTACTCTTGGCAGCGGATGAAGTACGATCATATCCTTGTTCGCCTTCGCCATCTTCTTGTTATCGAGAATGTAAATATCCTTCAATCTAATATAATCCTCTTCATTGAAGAAACGTTCTCGCTGTACACGGGTCATATAAAGGATATCAAGATCAGCAATCGTATCATCGAGACATCTGATTTCTTCAAAAGGAATATTACCTGCAATCAATTCCTCTCTAATATAATTCGGAATACGAAGCTCCTCCGGCGAAATAAGCATAAACTTAATGTTTTCGTATCTAGCCAGTGCATGAATTAAGGAATGTACGGTTCGGCCGAATTTTAAGTCGCCACAAAAGCCAACGATTAAATTATTTAATCGTCCTTTGAGATTTTTTATTGTTAATAAATCGGTAAAGGTTTGAGTGGGATGGTTATGACCGCCGTCTCCGGCATTGATTACTGGAATAGAAGAATAATTAGAAGCAACTAATGGGGCGCCTTCCTTTGGATGACGAATAGCACAGATATCTGCGTAAGAAGAGATAACTCGAATTGTATCTGCAACACTTTCACCTTTCGCTGCAGAACTGGAATCAGCGGAGGAAAATCCTAAAATGTTTCCTCCTAAATTCAACATGGCGGCTTCAAAGCTAAGCCGTGTTCTGGTACTGGGTTCATAGAATAGAGTGGCTAGTTTTTTCCCTCGGCACACATCTGTGAACTTCTTGGGGTCAGTTATTATTTCTTCGGATAATTCGAGAAGCTCATTAAGCTCTGAAACAGTAAGGTCAGTCGGACTGATGATATGTTTCATTTAGACACCTCCATATGTTAGATTAATAAGCGGCAAAGATCAGAGATTTGAATGAAAAATTCTGGATGCATTTACCTAACTCTAACTAAGTATTGTAATATAACTCTTCTCAAAATACAATTGCAAATTTCGGATTTGTGAATAAATATTTATTTTGAAAACCTTGGGAATAGTATACTTTCGGTAAGTATGTAATTATAAAAACCAAATTATGTATAAATTTGCACAAAACACATAATATAAAAGTGAATATAAATAAAACGCGAAAAATATCTGAAAATAGTATTGACAATTTGTTATTTGTATTGTAAAATCAAATCATAGAAAAGAAGAAAACAGTTAACAAAAGCCAAAAAGGCTAATATTAAATGAAAGGAATGAGTCCATTGAAAAGATAAGCCTTTAACAAAAGAAGTAATACTGAAGATAATAAGATAATAAGATAATCAAAGATAAGAGAATAAAAAGAAAAGATAATACGAAGAGTTACATAACGAAATAGAGCAGAAAGGAAGGTACAAACCGCCAATATAGTTAGAATTGATTATTATATATGAAATTGATATTATCGAATAGGAAAGGAATTGGGTCAAAGAGATTTAATGAATATTTATCAAAGAAATCTGACGAAAGGAAGGTACAGACCACCAAACACATTAGTTGTTATACTCAACCAGAAGTAGAGTTTGGTATTGACCACCAAAGGCTTTGATTCATTAGATATCAACAGATTTTATTGATATAATCTATAAATAATAGTACAAAGCGATTCTGAAAATGAGCTGGCGTACCAACAATAAAAATTGAAAAATGAATAATTTAATATAGCAAGAGAGTATCTTTATCATTAAGATAGATACTCTCTTTTTTGTGCTAAATATTTTCAGAAATAAAAAGAATACTATTAAAAGAATATTACTATAAAGAATGCTACTAAAAGAATGTTACTAAAAAGAATGCTACTAAAAAGGATACTATTACAAAGAATGCTATTAAAAAAAGAATACCAATAAAAGAATATCAATAAAAAAGAATGCTAATAAAAAATTACTAATATAAAAATGTTAATAAAAGAACACTAGTAAAAGGAAAAATTATATAAGAATATAGTAGAAAGATGTGTTGTTTCAGTTGTTTGTAATCCTGTATAAGAGAGGCTTATTTTTATATTGTAATAAAAATATTACACTTTTTCTTCAAAAGGTGTTATAATGACTTGATACAACAAAGGCGTGTATAGACACGCCCTGGGAAAGGTGTGCATTTATGATTCAAATTTCGCGTACAGGAATACGAAACCTGGCGTCCAACGATACGATATATGCGAGAGGTTTGCAATATTATAAGGAAAATCGCATTATTAATGCGACGTACTCTAATACCAACAAGCAGTATCGCTTGACTGTAAAGGGTAATTACAATTATTCCGTTACGATAGATGAGCAGGAGGATGGTTCTTTCGATTATGGCTGTAATTGCCCGTCGAGGTTAAAGGATCAGGGAGCATGCAAGCATGTAGTTGCAGCCCTGCTTTTTGTGTTAAAATACCAGGAGCGCACCTTACTTTCGGAATCAAAAAGTCCCGAGGAACGTAAGGTAGTGACACTGCTCGATTATTTTATAGCGTGGGAGGACAGCCATTTGGTAGGCGAAACCTTCCAGCTTGAGGTATTATTTAGTGTTCCAAACATAATCAAGGGAGAGAATGGAAGGGCAATGGTGTCCTTACATGGGGGAAGCAGCCGTAAATATAAGGTTCAAACAATAAAAAAATTCTTATCAGATCTTTACCATCATGAAAGCTTTACATTGGGTAAAGAATTCAAATATGTGAATGGGGAGAGTACCTTTGACAGCACTTCTTTAAAAATCATTGACTATCTTCTGGGGATTTATGAGATTCAAGAAATTGTGGACAGTACTCATTTTTCTAAAATATTTTCAAAATCACAGATGTTTTTTAGTAAAAATATGATGATAAAACTCTTGGAAATATTAAATGGCAAGGGATTTGCTTTAGAGCTATATGGAAAAATATATACCAATGTAGTATTTATCAAGGGGAATCCTAAAATTGCGTATCAATTGACGGTGGATGAGGATTCTATTAGTGTAGACTATCAGGGGAAAGAGGCAATTTTACCGATTACTGAGACCGGAGAGCTGTTATATTTTGATGGCGCTATCTATCAGCCGGATGCAAAATTTATTCGAAATTTTAAACCTTTTTACAATAGCCTTGGAAAGGATAAAGAACCCCTTTCCTTCCGTGGTGATAGTAAGACCAGCTTCTTAGAGCATGTGTTGCCCAGGATCAGTGAAACAATGGTTCTGGATATACCGGAGGAATTAAAAAGCAGATACATTTCCTGTGATATGGAGGCAAAGCTTTATTTTGATAAATATAAGTCAGGAATCAAGGCAGAGTTAAAGTACAAGTACGGGGAGTATGAGTTCAATTCCTTTGGGAATGCGGCTTCCGGCTCCTATATCATTGTCAGACAAAGAGAAAAGGAAGATGCTATCATTTCAGAATTACTGAAGGAAGGGTTTATTCCTTACAAAAATTTCTACCTGTTAAAGGAAGAAGATTTGATTTATGACTTTTTGTCAGGGAGAGTAATGGAGCTTGAATCAAAGGCTCAGTTATTCTACTCAGAGGATTTCAGGAGACTTGGAATTCGTTCCGCGGGTGGGTTTAAAGCAGGGGTTCGAATGAATTCTGAGTTAAATATGCTAGAGCTTGACCTAGCCTTTGACGAGGTTCCTAAGGAAGAGCTTCGTGAGTTGCTTCATTCCTATCAGATAAAAAAGAAGTTTTATCGTTTAAAAAATGGAAGTTTTATTAATTTGGAAGACAAGACCATTGATGAGGTATCAAAGATTTTATCTTCCTTAAACGTATCGGATAAAAATATCACCGAGGATGCTCTGCTTTTAGAAAAGCAGCATGCTGTATATTTAAATAAAGCCTTCTCTGACTCGGATTTTCTCTTTGAACGTGACAGGGATTTCCTGGCTTTAACAGATAAAATATTAAATCCCAGCAGAACAGAATATGTGATGCCGGAGGGCATATTAGCAACACTCCGGCCTTATCAGTTTACCGGTTACAAGTGGCTGAAAACATTGGCGGATAATGAGCTGGGTGGAATTCTGGCAGATGATATGGGACTCGGAAAAACCCTGCAATCCATTGTATATATTGCGTCAGGAGTAAAGGAGAGGAAAACACATAGCTTGATCGTTTGCCCTACCTCACTGATTTATAACTGGCTTGATGAGATTGAAAATTTTGCGCCATATGTAAAAGCGATGGTTATATCAGGAGCTCCTGCAGAACGTCAGGAAGCCATCGAGAAATATGAGGACTATGATGTCCTAATCACATCATATCCATTAATTCGAAGAGATATCGGAGCTTATGAAAAAATTGATTTTGATACGGTATTTATTGATGAAGCTCAATTTATTAAAAATGACTCTTCCTTAAATGCAAAATCAGTAAAGAGAATAAGAGCGGAGCACAGATTTGCACTAACCGGTACACCAATTGAAAACAGCTTATCCGAGCTGTGGTCAATCTTTGATTTTATCATGCCGGAATATCTGAACAGCCATTCTAAGTTTGTGGAAATGTATGAGAAGCCTATCTTAAAAGAAGATCAAAAGGCGCTTAATGATCTGCATCAGCATATCGAACCATTTATTTTGCGTCGTATGAAGAAAGATGTATTAACGGAGCTTCCGGATAAATATGAGACTAAGATGCTGACGGACATGTCCGAAGGACAGAAGCTGGTATACTTATCCTATCTGGAAAATATACGAAGTGAACTTCATTCAGAGATTGAAGAGAATGGTGTTGAAAAGAGCCGAATGAAGATTCTTGCGGCATTGACAAGGCTACGTCAGATCTGTTGTCATCCTTCTACCTTTATTGAAAATTATCAGGGTGGCAGTGGAAAGCTGGAACTTTTAATGGAAATAATTCCGGAAGCAATCGCAAATGACCACAGAATTCTGGTGTTTTCTCAGTTCACCTCGATGCTGCGTATCATTGAAGGAGAATTGAAGGAGCTGGATATATCCTATTTCTATTTGGAGGGTTCAACACCAACCGTAGAGAGAAATGATTATGTAAAACGCTTTAATGCAGGAGAAGGAAAGGTATTCTTAATCTCCTTAAAGGCAGGCGGAACAGGCCTGAACCTTACCGGTGCTGATACAGTAATTCATTATGATCCTTGGTGGAATCCAGCGGTGGAGGATCAGGCAACTGACCGTGCATATCGAATTGGACAGCAAAACAAGGTTCATGTTATGAAGCTGATTACCAAGGGAACGATAGAAGAGAAGATCTTTAAGCTTCAGCGGAAAAAGAAGGAGTTGTCGGATTCGATTATCAGTTCAAAAGAGGTGTTTATTAATACCCTTACAAAAGCAGAGCTGGAAGAATTGTTTGCACCGTTATAAAAGTTTAGGAAGATATAAGAAAAATAGGAATTGCAGCAACCAAGTTGCTTGAAACAGTAAATACGGGCAAGTAGAATTCGAAAATATATTCGAGTTCTCCTTGCCCGTTTCCAATAAGATAATATCCAATATCTAAGTAATTGCTTTATAATTGTTTCAATACAGTTTTTCTTATTACAGAACCAACAGAAGTAGCCAATGCAATCTTTACCAGGTCAAAAGGGATAAAAGGAAATACGCATAAGGTCAATGCCTTATAAAAACTGGTATTTGCCACATAACTAAACCATAAGGTTCCAATGACATAGCAGATAACGAGAGATATCAGCATACCTATGACTAAACTGATGGTTTTATATTTTTTTGCTCGTGAATAGACAAGAGAAGTAATAAGTGCCATGATTGGATAAGCGGCTAAATAGCCCCCTGTCATACCAACTAGATTTTGAAGTCCGCCCTTGAAGCCTGCAAAAACAGGAAGTCCAAAGGTACCGAGTAATAGGTAGCAGAGTACCGAAAAAAATGCATATCTTGGTGCCAACAACGCACCCGTAAGGAAGATAGCAAATAAAGCTAAGGTAAATGGGATTGGTTGAATAGGGATTGAAATCTGTGACATGACACAGATGACGGCGGTAAACATACCGGTTATAACAACATTTTTTGTACGGAGGCTTTGCTTGTTTACTGATTTTTGAACTGATTCCATCTGTTCTCCTTTATGTATGGTTTGTATATTGACTTAAATGAGTTACACATTGTTTTTAATATTTAATTGTTTCGATATTTTATCGTTCTTTATTTATTGGTTTGATCTTTTATTACTTGATTGTTTTGATGCTTAATTGTTATAAGGTATAATTAGGATATAACCCGCGTACTAACTTCGCCGGATACAAGGGCTTCTATGCTGTGATCGGCATACTCAACCACAAGCCGAGCTTTTTCATCTATGTCAAGGGCTCTTGCAGGGGTGGAATCCGTACCTTTTAATACAAGAATTTCCTTACCGAGGAAAAAGGATCTCTTACGATATTCCTCCAGGTATTTTTTATCTGTTAAGGAAGTCATACTTTCGGCAAGATTATTCAAAACTTCTGCCACAAGCATGGAAGTTACAGGATAATTACTTGGCTTATCTTGAAATAGGGAACCGGCGACTTTTTTTATTTCCTCAGGAAAGGTCTGGGTCTCTATATTTATGCCAATACCTACAACAGCATATTCCAAACCACCGCTTTCAAAATTCAGGGAAGCTTCCGTTAAAATCCCACATACCTTCTTATCACCGACAAAGATATCATTGACCCATTTGATTGATGCATTTACCTTAGCAATTGTTTCAATCGCTTTTGCAACAGCAACAGCAGTGCTGGTAGTAATCAGCAAAGAATCCTCCAGATTCAGTGTGGGTCTGAGAATTATGGAGAAGTAGATACCCGAGGAGCTTGGGGAATAAAAGGATCTTCCCATTCGGCCACGTCCCTGTGTCTGTTCTCTGGATATAATAACAGTACCTTCTTTCGCTCCTTTTGCTGCGACCTCTTTTGCTATCGTATTTGTTGAGGTAACAGTTTGTCTTACGTCTAATTGAAATGTAGCAGCCAGTCCCTTTAAAAATGGAGTAATACTTTCGGCAGATACAATGTCATTATGCTGGAGCAAACAATAGCCTCTATTTGTGACAGCTTCGATTCGGTAGCCATCCTTTTGCAGGGACTTTACTGCTTTCCAGATAGAGCTGCGGGTAACGAATAGTTCATTGGCGAGCTTTGCTCCATTTACAGAATTGCCCCTGTTTTCTTCAAGAATCTTTAATACTTGGTGCTTTAATTCCATGGTAAATACCTGTGTGACTGAAAGTGTCACTTTCCTATCATATATGATTTCGTCTCTGCATCATGGATTAGTACATAAGTCATAACTGTAAAGATAAATGGATAACCTGCGATACACTGTGATCAAAGGTATATCGTGAAATTGTGATGCTTGAAACAAGTTTAGTATAACATAGTTAGGAACATTGTCAACTATACGGGTGCAAAGAGTCGACAATTGAAAGGCGTTAAATAGACTGAAATCCAATTGGTACATAACTGTACGTTACCAGAAGAGGTGTGTTATATAACGGTAAGTTACCAGAGGAAGGGCAATTTACAAGAAGGGCAATTTACAAGAAGAAGCACTTTAAAGAAGAGAGCAAGTTACAAGAAGAGAGCAAGTTACAAGAAGAGAGCAAGTTACAAGGAGAGAGCAAGTTACAAGAATAGGGTAAGTTAGCAGAAGAGGAATGTTTAAAAAATATGCTCCTCGTAATAAATACCTTCTATCATTTGAAGGCATTCATTTCAAGGAGCATTGATAAATCATATTTAATACAGAACACTATATGAGTGCAAAATTATATTTCTTAAAAGTTTTCGTTATAATATTCTTCAATCAGACGATCCAGGTAAGCCAGATTTTGGTTCCCGAATTCTTCAATCAACATATCCTTCACTTTATCTGTTACACGTATATAATTGAGCTCGTCGGAGATGTTCTCATCCTGAAGTGAAGAGACAAGTACTTCTGTAACGTTTGCTTTTAACCAATCATTAATCTGCTCGGTCAATTTATTCTCTTCATCAATTTCTGTCTGAACCTTTTTTGCTTTGCTGCTGGTACTTTGCGCTACATATAGGAAGAAGAGAAATAGTGCACCCATCACAGTATTCGGTATCCAACCGTTAAAGAAATGAAGAACCCCGATAACATTTAAGAGAACAACCACAAGCCCTGCAATACCAAACAATAGAAAAATCCAAACAGTTCCGGTTAAATCCTTGTACTGGTCAGCCTTCATAACATATACGGCAGGTTCCGGCTTATCATCAAAAGCATTGATCTCGTCTCCGGGTGTGATTTCCTTGTACTCATCGTCGGTGGACTCTTCCTCTGGTTCTTCGGAGTGATTATCGTAGCCGTTGGACTCTTCATCCTCCACAGACTCACGCTCCTCCGTATCTTCGCTGCTTTCCAATGGTTTTTTGCCATCCTTTTTAGCAAGCAGATCGGATTCTCCGCTGGCAAGTCTTTCTCTTTCTACATAATAAAAGGCCTGATAAAGCTTTTTTGCCTCCTGCTGCTTTTTTGGAGGAATGGATACAACATATACGGCATTTTCCTCATCATACTCCAGGGAGGACTGTAAATCGGAGTAGTCGAAAAATTTTACTAGCTTTTCTGCAACTTTTTTATCCTCCGCTTGGAAGAAGGGGATTAAGACCTCGGCTTCTTTGATATCTTCAACGAGCTCAATCTTGCAATCTGAACAAACGGTAAATCCTGGCTGGTATTCCGCTTTACAATTCGGACACCAAGGCATAATATCAACTCCAATCTTTTGATTTGTGGGAATCGGTTCCATAACTAAAGACATTATAAATGAAAAATTTGGTTTTTTCAATGAAAACATAGGAAAGCAATCATATAAATGAGGATTAAATAATATAATGAACCAAGTAACAGGTTGTCAGAGTGAAGGCTTACAGAAGATGTATTTTCTTTTGTTAAAGGCATTTGAGCCAGGTAACTACTGCTTTGCAACATTATATGTTACGGAGCATATAAACCTATTTAGAATAAATGGAAGGGGGAACTAAAGTGGATAACAGGAACGAGGATTCAATGGTTCGACAGATTGAGAAAAATTTATCCCAAAATATGAATGACAATTTATTTCTTGTTGGTAAGGAGCAGGATGGCAGAATGAATCAACAAACAAATTCACTTGTTGTGAATCATCAAACATCAAAACCAGGAACGATGAATGCCTTTCGAGTGGAAGAGACCTATTTCAGCGGAAATAATAAAATTAGAAGAGATATTTCTACCCAGGATCCTGATTTTCCATTGGTTTCCTATGAACATATCACGGATTCCTTAGCAATTCCCAGAGCAGAATATATCAGACAGGCTAGAGAAGCTTGCCTGCGTCAGCTTAGTGACCTTCAAATATACAGTAAACCTTATGATGTGAATTATTATATAAATCCGGAGACAGCGACATCAGATGAGAGTACACCGCCAAAGAAATCAAAAACCTGGAATCTATTTCGTGAGGGTCATGAGGATCGGCGCTCAGAAGATAACAGGCATGCTATGGATGCTACGAATCACTCCATGGAAGGGACTCCGCAGGAACTGGTATCTTTTCGCTTTTTAGTCGTAAGGATGGTATGTGCGGTTGTGCTATTCCTAACTATTTTTATTGTTGATAAGCTGGATCTGAGGCTTTGTTAAAAATAATGGTAACAATTCATATGACTTTGTTCGTTGTATTTTTTAAGCATATCAGTTATAATATCGGATAGAAAAGCGGTATGATGCCTAGAATGGCATCGTGGAGGTAAAATGAGAAAACTGGCACTATCTGATGAAATATTATTAAATGTAGAAAAGCCCGCCAGATATATCGGCGGTGAAGTAAATATGCAGGTGAAAGACCCGGCAAAGATGGATATACGTTTTTGTATGTGCTTCCCGGATGTGTATGAGATCGGTATGTCACATCTGGGCATACAAATTTTATACGATATAATCAATCGAAGAGAAGATACCTATTGTGAGAGAGTATACTCACCTTGGGTGGATATGGACAAGCTGATGAGGGAGAAGAATATCCCTCTGTTTGCATTGGAAAGTCAGGATCCGATTAAGGATTTTGATTTCCTTGGAATTACCTTGCAGTATGAAATGTGCTACACAAATATTTTGCAGGTTCTTGAATTATCCCAAATTCCGATTTACGCCAAGGATCGCACGGAAGCGGATCCCATCGTAATTGGAGGCGGGCCCTGCAGCTATAATCCGGAACCCATCGCAGATTTCTTTGATTTCTTCTATATTGGAGAAGGAGAGACTGCTTATGACCAGCTCTTAGACACTTATAAGGAGTGTAAAAAGGCTGGAAAGTCCAGAAAAGAATATTTAGAAATGGTGGCACAGATAGAGGGAATGTATGTGCCTGCTTTTTATGATGTAAATTATAAAGCGGATGGAACAATCGAAAGCTATGTACCGAATAATTCCCATGCACCGGAGAAGGTAGTAAAGCAAGTTGAAATGAATCTAAGCGAGGCTTTTTATCCGACCCGACCCATTGTACCCTTTATCAAGGCGACCCAGGATCGTGTTGTACTCGAAATTCAACGTGGTTGTATCCGTGGATGTCGTTTCTGTCAGGCGGGAATGATCTATCGTCCGACCAGAGAACGAGATTTAGAGTATCTGAAAAAATGTGCTTATGAGATGCTTCAGTCTACAGGACATGAAGAAATCTCCCTTAGCTCTCTAAGCTCCAGTGATTATTCCCACCTTCAGGAATTGGTTTATTTCTTAATTGAGGAATTTGGCTCCAAGGGAGTGAATATATCCCTGCCTTCCCTGCGAATCGATGCCTTTGCTTTGGATGTTATGAGTAAGGTTCAGGATATTCGTAAGAGCAGCTTGACCTTTGCACCGGAGGCCGGAACCCAGAAGCTTAGGGATGTTATTAACAAAGGCTTGACTGAAGAGGTGATCCTTAGCGGAGCTATGAAGGCCTTCCAGAGCGGCTGGAATCAGGTAAAGTTGTACTTTATGCTTGGTCTGCCAACAGAGACCAATGAAGATATCGAAGGAATCGCGGTTTTATCGGATCAAATTGCAAGAGAATATTATACAATTCCTAAAGAGGAGAGAAATGGTAAGGTGAGCATCACCTCCAGTACCTCCTTCTTCGTTCCAAAGCCCTTTACTCCGTTCCAGTGGTGTCAGATGGATACGGGAGAAGGCTTTATCAAAAAGGCTCATTTCCTGAGAGATAAGATGAATGAGCAGTTAAACCGGAAAAGTATCAAGTATCGTTGGCATGAAGCGAAGCTTACTGAGCTGGAAGGTGTTCTGGCAAGAGGCGATCGTAAAATCAGCAAGGTAATCTATGATGCATATAAGGCAGGCTGTCTCTATGACTCCTGGAGTGAATTCTTCTATTATGATCGATGGACGAAAGCCTTTGAGGATAATAATCTGGAGATAGAGTTTTACAATTGTAGAGAACGCTCAGAAGATGAAATATTCCCCTGGGATTTCATTGATACTGGTGTGACAAAAGACTTTTTGCTGAGAGAATACAAGCGAGCGACAGCTGAGAAGGTGACCCCGAATTGCAGACAAGCCTGTATGAACTGTGGCGTGAAGCATTTTGGCGGCGGAGTATGCGTTGAAGAGAGTACACCACAATTGAAGGAGGCGGATTAAGGTGAAAGCTAGAATTAAATTTCAAAAATATGGTGCGATGAAATTCATTGGTCATCTTGATGTAATGAGATATTTTCAAAAAGCCTTTCGAAGAGCGGATTTTGATAATGAATATTCCAAGGGCTTTAGCCCCCATCAGATCATGTCCTTTGCGGCTCCCCTCGGAGTTGGACTGACTTCAGATGCAGAGTACCTGGATCTATCCCTATTATCCAGTGATGAACCTGATAAAATGATAGAACGTTTGAATGCAGTATTAACGGAAGGGTTTCATATTGTAGAGTTCCATCCCTTATTGGAGGCAGAGTTTAATACGAGAGTAGTAACAGCTATGTCACTTGTTGCCTCAGCAGATTATCTCGTTTCATTAAAGGATGGCTATCAGGTGAGTGATTCAATTCATAACCAAGAGGAGTTTCAGACTGCCTTTCAGAAATTTTTTAATAAGCAGGAGATAGTGATTGGCAAAAAGACTAAAAAGTCCGAGAAAGAAGTCGATATTAAGCCTATGGTATCCTTAATTGCTTTTGCACAAGAGGAATATCAGGAGAAGTTGAAGGCAACTCTTCTATATTATGATA
>JAQZBD010000327.1 GCA_029239235.1 Herbinix sp. | reverse complement strand
TGCCTCTTTTAACGTATCTCTGGTATAATCGATCGAGTTTCTAGTAATCGTCTTACTTTTTTCCAGATTTCCATTTTCCAAATTAACTTCCAGCGCTTCGAGCTTCATAAGAACAGCCACTAATCCCTGTGACAAGGTATCATGCAAATCTCTGGCCAGCTTTCTGCGTTCACTTTCCCTGGTCATTTCCTCTAGCTTGTCATACGCAGCTTCCAGTTCAAAAAGCAAACGCTGCGTTTTCTCACTTGCTCTTACTTGCCTTGAATACAGATACCCATAGGCTGCGTTAGCAGATGATATTAACATCAATAAGGAAATTGAATATAGTAAGTCTTGAAATCCCTGATACAGAATAACGGTAATAATATAAATGGCATAGTAATACCAAATTGCGTATAGGATTTTTCTACCGTCTTTTAATAATTGGATACTCTGCGCAATGATTAAGGGAATTAACCCAAGGTAGGCTGCCTGATAGTTGGTTTTGATAATACACGATAAAGCAAAGATGATAATACCTTGTACAAAAAAATACAGTCCTAGCTTTTGTTTAAAGATCTGTACGCGAAAGAGGTACATAGCAATATGTAATGCAATCATTATGGAAAATCCACCGATTGCTCGTAGGTTCCAGATATGTATATTTTGAAAAAATACCGTTGCCGTATAAACTAATAAAATCCCTCCTACCGTTGGTAATTCCATGGTTAAGATATTCGATTGTTTTATTTCCGTTAACTTTCTATTCCTCATACTTAATTATTCCCTCTCTACTCTGTTACACTTTAGTCTTATCATCATTTAAGGCTAGCGTATGCTTTATTGTTCGAATCATAGGATAAAGGATGTCTCTAAATATCAAAATTTAAGTTCCATGTTTGATGCTTTAAGGATTTTAATTTTAAGATCTTATTTTTTATTTTACAGCTATTTTTTCTTAGTGTATTTCATTTTTCTAATTATTATTTTAATATTCAAATGTTCAATTTTTAAATTCATTAAAATCCTCTACGATGATGGAGATTATAACACTGATTTTTCAAAGTACTCACCTCTTTTATTCATCTTCTAAATTACCATTTTTGAATATTCCAAGATAACGTACTTAAAAAAAGAAACAGAGTGTACCATTTCATACACTCTGTTTCTTTGGATTGTTTCATATTTTATAATCAAAACTATTTATTCGGAATCTGTCGAAGCTGCTGATCAATCTGTTCCAGCATCTCCTTGGGCAGGCTTGCAAACCCTAAGGCATCCCGTAGCGTCATATTAGACATCATAACAGAGATATCCATGCCTTTATCTTCGTCTGCCATCCCGCTCTGCTTCGTAAGTGCTTCTGTTTTCTCTTTAATTCCCTGTAGCAAAGGGGCTAATATCTGCTGCGCTTCCGCGTGCTGCATCAGGTATCTCATTCTGCAATCAATTGATAAAAATTCCTCATCGTCTGCATACAGTTTTTTCATGCACCTTGGCTTTGTCATACCTCCATCCGCTGAAAAATCTCCCAAAATATCCTTAAGCCATTCGATACTATCGCTGACCCATTTTGATGCCCTGTTACATATAACAGTATCCGGTGCTTGTACTGACGAATTACCGGTAGAGAAGCCATGAGGCCCATAGCTGTAAATATGGCTTTCAAAAGCAATACCAGCTTTGTCTAATGCATCCATAAACTGAATGGAATTCGTGATAGGTACCACATTATCAGTGCGCGTGGAAAATATAAAACATGGACAAGTATTCCCATCCACCTTATCCCAGGTTGATGGTGCTGTCAGAGAGCACATATGAGCTGTTTCCTCCGTTGTTACCGCGTATCCTAAAATTGCTGCATTAGGTCTGTTTTCTGCCATTGTTGCTGCTGCAGATGCAAGGTGACCACCTGCTGAAAAGCCTACAACTGCGATTTTATCTTTATAAATATACCATTCCTCTGCTTTTGAACGAATTAACTCCATCGCCTGATCATAATCATTTAAAGGATTCGGCCATACAGCATCCTTTTTTATCGAGTATCGTAGTACAAAAGCTTGATAGCCGGCTCTTAAGTATTCTATCGCTATTACTTCTGCTTCCCTGTCAGAACACATCTGATACCCTCCGCCGGGAATTACCAGGATTGCTGGCCGCTTTTTTATGTAACGGAATTCGCCTTCCACTGGTTGAATGAAGGTGGTTAAGGTAACATTTCTTTCTTTGTTTAATACAATTGTTTCTGATAACATATTCCTCTCCCTTTCTATGCTTAATCAATTTTCTTAATGTTTGTCCCTTGATTTATTATTATATCATCAGTTGTATAATAATTCCAACCAAAATTTGTACCCTGTCTATGACAACATCCATACATTAAATGCAAGGAATGTTTCGAAATGATCAAGATAAACCTAGAAATCTATCTCTACGATTAGAGTATATCACAAATTTAGAATGATAGACTTCCCTATTCATTCATGCTATGATAGAAATAGATATATATAAAGTTGCACAGACTAGTTTCTTTATTTTTAAGGTGAATCAATGGAGCATAAATACATTACGAACGAAAAACTAAAACACATTCCAAAACTCCCCGGAATATATAAAATGCTGAATTCTCAAGGTGTTATTATTTACATAGGTAAGAGTAAGTGTCTGCAAAAAAGGGTACGATCCTATTTTGTCAAGACACCGAAATGGGAAAAAGTGAATCAAGGAATATAAGCCTCACTTCAATGCCCAGATGAAAAATGATAGGAACTACTTTTTTATCAAAGTAGAAAACTATAATAAATATAATCCCTTATCTGTCATTGAAGAAAGAGCCGAGCATTGTTTTGGGCCATTCAGAAGCAAATATACGATAAGCGAATTCCTAGATCAGCTGAAGAATATTTATCCTATTATAAGAAACGGCGACCGATATGAATTTGAATATCATATGTTTCCCGTTACTATGCAACAGGAGGCATTTGATCAAAATAAAGCTCTTCTTACTGAACTATTTACATCAGAAGACAATCTTCTTTTATTCACCAGGACCCTGCAGAATAAGTTAGAGGAAGCCGCTTCTTCATACCGGTTCGAAATGGCTGCTATTTATAGGGATATGATATCCTGCTTTCAAATGATTAAGAACGGA
>JAQZBD010000326.1 GCA_029239235.1 Herbinix sp. | reverse complement strand
GCTTGTAATATTCATGGCAGTTGACTATATAACCGGACTCATTGTAGCCGGAGTGTTCAAAAAGTCAACAAAGACAACGAACGGAGCCATGGAGAGCAGAGCAGGCTTCAAAGGATTATGTAAAAAGGGCATGATACTGCTTTACGTTCTCGTAGCAGCACAGGTAGATAAATTCACCGGAACTGAAATTGTGAGAAACACCGTCGTCATTGGCTTCGCTGCAAATGAAGCATTATCCATTCTTGAAAATGGAGGTCTCATGGGAATCACTTACCCTAAGATTTTAAAGAATGCCATTGACTTACTTGTTAACAAAACAAAAGAGGAATCCTTATGAAAGCAAACCCTATGAAAACAAACGACACCGGTATCCGGTTAATTAAATCTTTTGAGGGCTGCAAACTGACAGCATATCAATGTCCGGCAAAGAAATGGACCATAGGCTATGGTCATACAGGAAAAGTAGATGGAACATCGATTACCAAAGGAATGAAAATTACAGAAGCAAAAGCGATTGAACTGCTGAAAGTGGATTTAATCAGCTTTGAGAAGTCAGTGAATAATTTAGTTAAGGTAAATCTTACCGAGAACCAATTTGCGGCACTGGTCAGCTTCACCTACAACGTAGGGGCAGGTAACCTGAAGAGATCCACCTTGCTTAGAAAATTAAATGCAGGAGACTACATAGGAGCCGCCGCTGAATTTGTCAAATGGAATAAGGCTGGAGGCATTGTTTTAGCAGGATTAACAAGGCGAAGAAAAGAAGAACAAGCATTATTTATGCTATCTTAATGACTTAAGAAACAAGGACACCAAATCAAATTGTTCTCTAAAGCACTAATAAAGCACTTTAAAACACTCTAAAACACCCAAAAACACGCTATAACACTTAAACTACGACCTATATCAAATTTTTAACTAATTTCTCATATTAATTGAAATGTTATCTTAATCTGTCATATAATAAATTAAAAATAGTTAAGGATTTTTTATGGAAATCTATATTGTCCAACCAGGAGATACCATTGATTCTATTGCATACAAGCATGGAATCACAGCTTATAAATTGATAGCTGATAATGGGCTTGACTATTCACATAATCTGGTACCGGGTCAGGCTATGATCATAATATATCCTACGATAACTCATACAGTCCAAAAGGGTGACACTCTTAGCAGCATTGCTAATCGTTACAATACTGAAGCAATGCAGATAATTAGGAATAACCCTTTTTTGTATAATAGAGAATACATTTATCCAGGTGAGTCTTTAGCGATAAGATATAGTCATCAAAATAGGATTATTACGAATGGCTATACCTATGCTTTTAATAAAGAGGATATGCTGGTTCGAACGTTGCCCTATCTGACATATTTATCAGTATTCAATTATGGAACTACCAATGAGGGAGAATTAATTACTTACGATGATGACACGAATATTATTCGATTGTCCAAGGCTTACGGCGTTGCCCCAATGATGATGCTGTCAGCATTGACCCAAAAGGGTGAGGTGAATTACGATTTATTGTATGAAATATTATTAAATGAAGAATACAATACCCGTTTAATGGAAAATATTCTAAGAGTCCTGAAGGAAAAAGGATTTTATGGACTTAACATGTTAATCAGCAATATGAATACCAGTAATCAGCACCTTTATTTAACCTTATTAGAAAAAGAAGCAAAGATTTTGTTTGATGAAGGCTTTTATTTCACCATAACTTTGAATCCTCAATTATCATTTACCGATGAACAGATATCTTTTGAAGAACTGAATTATAGTGCAATTAGTAATCATGTAAACAGCATAACTCTTTTGCAATATACCTGGGGAACGAATCCTGGGCCTCCGGCTCCGATTAGTTCAGAATTTTTGTTAAGAGGCTTTATCAATAACCTTACAACTTCACTTCCGGCCGATAAAACGGTAATTGGTAAGCCTCTTATTGCCTATGATTGGGAGCTTCCCTATGTCCCGGGTCGGACTCATGCACTTTCGTTAACCATAGAGAGAGCCGTTGCCTTGGCCAAAGAGGTAGGTTCAGTAATACAATTTGATGAAATTTCACAAACCCCGTATTTTCGATATAGCACCTCTAACATTGGTCCACCAATAGATCATATCGTATGGTTCGTAGATATTAGAAGTATAGATGCCCTGGTAAAAATAATTGATGACTATCAGCTCAGCGGTTCAGGTATATGGAATATCATGATCTATTATCAGCAAATGTGGACACTGTTAAATTACAAATACGAAATATTAAAGCTGCTACCGGATCAATTTTAAAGTAGAAGATAAAGCTTATTCATTATAACAATAATGTCTAAGCTTTTATTAAATATAATAACTAAAATTCCTTAAATCTTAAACTTCATTTAAAGTAGCCCTGCTATACTCCTCTCATGGGAAAGAAATCATTGAAGAACCACCACTTCACAACAGGAGGAAAAGCCAATGCTACAAACAAAACATGATATCATATGTGAATCCCGAACAACAGATCAACAATTTTATAATGAGTCCTATCTATTATTAGAAGGTGTCATTACTGAAGTATTATCAAGGTTGGATATCATTCGAAAATATAGATCAATGAAATATGACAAAGATCCGATTGAGCACTGCAAAGCAAGAATTAAATCAGCGGAAAGCATGCAGGAAAAATTGAGACGAAGGAATCTTCCAGTCACAGTTGAAAACGCGTTATCCGAGATCTATGATGCTGCCGGAATTCGTGTAGTATGCACCGCTTCGAAACCAGCAGGACATAATTGTTATAGAGGAAAAGGATTATATCCATAGTCCCAAGCCCAACGGCTATCGTAGTTACCATATGATTCTTCAAGTTCCAATTCATCTGGAAGATGGAATCCATCGGGTATACTGTGAACTGCAGATACGAACCATTGCGATGGATTGCTGGGCAAGCCTGGAGCATCAGCTAAAATACAAGAAGGATATTCCGAACCAGGAAATGATCGTTGGTGAGTTAAAGCGGTGCGCCGATGAGATTGCTTCAACAGATTTGAATTTTCAAGCCATATGGGATATGATAGAAGAAATAGAGAAGGACGAAATCGACTCATATAAGTAAGTTAAAAATTCATGGATTCTAATTGCAGATAGAATCAACCACAGTGGTAATAGATTTGGGAGGTTACTATGAGAGTATTATTAGCGGAAGATGAAAAGGAAATGTCAAACGCACTGGTTGCGATTTTAAAACATAATAATTATTCCGTAGATGCGGTATATGACGGGGCAGATGCTCTGGATTATGGATTATCAGCAAACTATGATGTTATTGTATTGGACATCATGATGCCAAAGCTGAGCGGAATCGAAGTGCTGGAGCAATTAAGAGCGAAAGGAATACATACCCCCATTCTTATGCTCACAGCAAAGTCACAAATTGAGGACCGCATTTTGGGGCTGGATAAAGGAGCTGATGATTACTTGAGTAAACCCTTTGCTATGGGTGAGCTGCTGGCTAGAATCCGTGCTATGAGTAGAAGAAAATCTGAGTTCACACCGAACCTTATACAGGTAGGTAATATTAGCTTAAATAAAGAAAGCTTCGAGCTTTCCAACGAACAATCCTCCTTAAGGCTGGGTAACAAAGAGTTTCAGATGATGGAAATGCTTATGACAAACCCCAAACGCCTTATTTCCACAGAACAATTTATGGAACGGATCTGGGGTTATGACGCGGAG
>JAQZBD010000325.1 GCA_029239235.1 Herbinix sp. | reverse complement strand
GATTATTGCCGGATTTTTATTTAATAATTTATTACCGCTTTTGTTTTTAGGTGATGCACTGACTTCTTTGATTGCTGTATTTTTTATTTGGAAGAATGTTAAAGAGACCTATCATACCGGATTAGAGATAGAAATAGTTGATAAAGCAGAAGAAGCAGAAAAGGGTAATATATGGCAGCTGTTTTGCAAAAGGCCATATCTGCTTTTATTTATATTGTTAAATATTATATACAGCTTTACTTATACTCAGCATAGATTTTCTTTGCCGGTTACCCTCAATGAGATATTCAAGGATCAGGGAGCAGTACTGTTCGGATATCTTATGAGTATTAATGCCTTTGCCGTATTAATTTTAACAGCCTTAATTACCATGGTAACGAAGAAAAACAATCAGCTCACCAATATGGTACTAGCGGGCATTTTATATGCAGTTGGTTTTGGGATGCTTGGATTTGCAAATAGCTTTGTAGTATTTATTATATCGACTGTAATATGGACGGTGGGTGAAATTCTTACCACAATCAGTTCGGGAGTGTTTATAGCGAATAACAGTCCATGTAATTACAGAGCAAGATTAAATGCGGTTACTACCATTGGATATGCAGCAGGTGCAGCAATCAGCACTGCATTTTCCGGTATCTACATAGATAATCAGGGAGTTAGAGGTATTTGGTATATTGTGTTCCTGGTATCTGCTGTAGCCTCCATAGGCATGTTCAGTCTTAGAAAGTATATGGAAAGAACCGGATGCCTGGAACTGGAATAAAGATGGAATTGGTATAACGAATCGATAATCCTTTATCCAAAGAAACTACCTAGCTTCTTGTTAGGAATCAAGGATTGATGTAAAATGATAGAAAGAACAAATATTAATAGGATACTATAACGATTGTTAATTTGGAGGAGAATCTATGCCATATTCTGTTCAAGCGATTCAACCTAAGGATGGAGAAATATTTGTAAAATTCATGGAGAGTGTTTCCTTTTCTCACGCGCCTCATTGGTCAGAGTGCTACTGTAGATTCTATCATTGTGAGGATGCAGAGATTTGGAAGCAGCGAACAGCTAAGGAAAATCGAGCTGAGGCGTTAGGAGCCATAAAAGACGGAAGCATGCGGGGTTATCTGGCTTATGATAGTGATAAAATCATTGGTTGGTGCAATGCTAATAATTTAGAAGCTTATCATCTGCTAAAGCCAGAACTTTCACCAATCATCAAAGATCAAAAGACAGGTGTAGTTATTTGCTTTCTAATTCATAATGAGTATCAGAGCCAAGGGGTGGCAAGAATGTTGCTGGACGCAGCTATCTTAGGCTTTCGAAATGAGGGATATGATGCTGTAATTGCAATGCCTGTTGACGTCGATGTTCCGGAAAAACGTTATCGCGGCACACTGAATATGTATCAAGAGCGAGGATTTATACCAGAGGAACATGATGATATATCGCTTATGCGACTTGCGTTGCACTAATCTGATTAGCTCATGATGTGAGAGCGAGGCTTTTATATGAAGAAAAATTTTTCTTATTCAATTAAGAAAGCATGTGAGTGGCAGAAGTGGACTGTGAACTTGTATCTTGAATTATTAAAAAAATACTGGATTGGAATAATCCTAGGTCTGCTTGTGATGATTGGTTTGGATTATGTTTACGGATCAGTATGTTTTAGTACAATAATGTTTGGAATTCCCTGCCCTGGTTGTGGTATGACCAGAGCAACGAAACTGCTGCTGACAGGACATTTGAAACAGTCATTTCAGATGCATCCATTATTACCCTTGGTTATAATCGGAGTTGTTTTTTATCCAATTATAAAAAAAATATTAAAAAACTATATCTTATTTGTAAAAATTTATGTTATAATATGTTTAGTTATTTTTATTGGTTTTTATATCTATCGGATGAAGATGTATTATCCCAATATACAACCAATGATTTATTATAAGGATAATTATCTTTATAAGGTGGCATTATTTTTACAGAATTGGAGACTGATTAAATAACTTACTATTTTACACAGGAGGAAATTAATAATGGATAACTATGGCGTACCAAATGGAGCACCAAATGGGAATGGGTATGAAAAACCGATGAGTCTTGGTGATTGGTTAATTACAATCATTGTACAAGCTATTCCATGTGTCGGAATCATTATGATGTTTGTATGGGCTTTTGGCCAGGGGAATACAAACAGAAAGAATTATTGCCGTGCTATGTTAATAGTTACTGCTGTAGCTGTAGTATTAGGTGTAATTTTCTATGCATCTATAGGTGCTATGATGTTTAGTGCATTAGGTTCAGGTGGTTATTATTAATATGTTCTGATTTAGATTTGAGCCGATTTTAAGCCATAAGAGATAGATTACATTCTGTCTCTTATGGCTTTTGGTTTGTTTATCATAACTATTTTAGCTTTTCCCAGATGTCCGGCTTAAAACCAATGAGAATCATATCATCCTTTACAATGATTGGACGTTTGACAAGCATGCCATCCGTAGCAAGCAGATGAAGCTGCTCCTCTTCAGACATACTAGCTAGTTTGTCCTTAAGCTGCATTGATCTATATAATTGTCCGCTGGTATTAAAGAATTTATGAAGCGGAAGTTTACTTATTGCATGCCATACCTTCAATTCTTCATAAGTTGGGTTAGCCTCTTTGATATGGCGATCGGTATATTCAATTCCGTTTGTATCAAGCCATTTTTTTGCTTTTTGACAGGTTGTGCATTTGGGATATTCAATAAATAGCATATGGAATCCTCTTTTCTCTTGATTTGTTTGTGTTCATAGATTTTATCATGCTTATTGAGTGATCACAAGGATAACATTATAATAAACAATTTTTTGAGCTGGTATAGGGGCATTAGGACATACGATAAGGACATGGCATATTATGGCGG
>JAQZBD010000095.1 GCA_029239235.1 Herbinix sp. | reverse complement strand
TCAATAAAAAGCCCCATTTCAAATTACACGAAAACAGTTATCAATGTAGAAAATCACTATTAGAATATGAATAAGTTGGAGTGGAGGAATTATGCTAAGAGTAAATAATGTGACAAAAAAGTATGGAAAATTCGTAGCCAATGAGGATGTGAGCTTTGAAATTAATGCCGGAGAAATCTCGGTTTTACTTGGACCAAATGGTGCAGGAAAATCTACAATCATCAAGTCAATCGCTGGTCTATTAAAATTCAATGGACTAATCACCATTCATGGTAATGAAAATAAGTCAATGCAGGCTAAGAGGGATTTGGGATATATACCGGAGATGCCTGCACTATACGATATGCTTACGGTTTGGGAACATATGGAGTTTGTTGCCAGAGCATATTCTCTCAAGGATTGGAAGGAAAACGCGGAGGAATTGTTAAGAAGATTTGAGCTGGATGATAAAAAGAAGAAGCTTGGCAGTGAGCTTTCCAAGGGAATGCAGCAAAAGGTTAGTATTTGCTGCGCTATGCTGACTCAGCCAAAGGTGATTTTATTTGATGAGCCCATGGTGGGACTGGATCCACACGCAATTAAAGAACTAAAAGCCCTGATTTTAGAAAAGAAAAGAGAGGGTGCTGCAATACTCATCAGTACCCATATGCTGGACAGTGTCAATGAATTTTGGGATAGTACCAATATTATGATGAATGGAAAAATTGCAGCTAGAAGAACCAGACAGGAGATCGAAGGTTCAGGGGAAGATCTGGAGGCACTGTTCTTTCACATTACCGAAGGCGAAAAGAGGACTACGGAGGGAGAGGTGTAAATCATGAAGGCACTAATCTATTTACTGCTAACCAGGTTTAAGAACCAAATTCTAAGCTTAAGAAAAAAGCCTGGTATGTTAATCCTCTATCTTTTTGTTGCTCTGATGATCATAGGGTCTCTGTTAATTATCATTTTCACAGGAGAAGGAGCAGTAAGGGCAGAATATGCGGATGAGAGAGTTTTGACGTTAATGATTGGAGGCGTTGCCTTATTTCTGGTATATTCTTTTGTGGTCAGTGGTTTATCAACCGGCTCCAGCTTGTTTACGATGCCTGATGTTGGTTTATTATTTGTCTCACCCATATCTTCAAAGAAGATCCTTTTCTATGGTTTAATCAGTACCTTAGGAAAATCCATGCTGGGCGGAATTTTTATTTTCTATCAGATCGGTAATTTAAAAGCGAATTTCGGTTATGGTATGAAGGAAGTGTTTGCCCTATTTATTATCTTTGCTCTGATGATCTTATTCGGGCAATTATTAGCGATCGGAATCTACATTTTTACAAATGGTAATGCTGATCGTAAGAGAATAGTGAAAACAGTCATATATCTTACCTTAGCAGGTATATTATTGGCACTTGCTTTTGTTGTAAAAAGATATGAAGTAGGAATGCTGGAAGCGGCTCTGCAAGTGTTCAGCTCCACAGGATTCGGCTACATCCCCATTGCTGGTTGGGGAACCATGTTTTTTATGGGATTTGTGCATGACTCCTTCTTTGCAGTACTGATATCTAGTGGATTATTTATTGCGCTGGGAGGAATCATGGTCTATGTTTTAACCTCAGGCAAAGCGGACTATTACGAAGATGTACTGGTGTCTACCGAAAATACCTACCAGACGTTGCAGGCAGCGAAGGAAGGGCGAAGGGCAGTTAATCCGGCAGGCAAAAAGGTTAAAGTGAAGGAGCGGGAGCATGGAATTGGCAAAGGAAAAGGCGCCAGCGCTCTGATGTATAAGCACATGCTTGAAATGAAGCGAAAAAGCAGACTAGTGTTCATCGATAGCTTTACGATACTAATGATGGCAGGAGTTGGAATTGCAGGATACTATTTCAGACAGAATCAATTCCCCAGAGAACTGGATTACATGATGCTTGGTAGTGTGATTTATATTCAATACTTTGTGTCTGTTATGGGAAGACTAAAAATAGAATTAACAAAGCCTTATATATACCTGATGCCAGCGTCCTCTATTTCAAAGGTGCTTGCGGCATCAGCGACCTCTTTGATTAAGCCCTGTATCGATGGTATTCTAATTATCCTGGTATATGTATTATTAAGTGGCATGAATCCTCTCACGGGAGTGTTTTTTGCTGCCGCCTATGCAGCCTCCGGAGCAGTATTTACAGCGCTTACAATTCTCTACCAGAGAGTATTGGGGGATCAACCGAATAAACTTGTTCAAATGATTTTTTGCTTCGGTCTTCTGTTGTTAATTATGACTCCCTCCATTGGAGTCTCCGTTGTTGCTGTATTTTTATTACCGAGTACTTTTGCATTCTTAGTGACCTTGCCTTATACTGTATTTTGTATCCTTTTCGCGCTATTACTATTTGTGTTGAATGGAAATCTTATTGATAAGGCTGAATTCACAGGTAGATAAATTATTAAAGTGAGTAGTGACTGTGAATACGTATTAATTGTAATAGCAATGGAAAATACTTGAAAATTAAAGGCTTTCTAAGAAAAAGTGGTTTACAATAACTTTAGAATGTGTTACGATACCAAAGTACGAGTTGTGCTTGGTACTTTTATTGTATTTTGTACAATCTGACAGTACGAACTACCTAAGTGAGCCGATACTCAGAACTAGGACACTCCGACCTTAATCTTAGTATTAGGCGCTTTAAAAATGAAAGGAGAATTGTTAATATGATTAGCAAAGAAAAGAAACAGGAAGTCATCAAAAATTTTGGAAGAACACCAGAGGATACAGGATCACCAGAGGTTCAGATTGCACTTTTAACATCCAGAATCACAGAGTTAACTGAGCATTTAAAGAGCAACAAGAAGGATCATCACTCTAGAAGAGGTCTTCTTAAGATGGTTGGACAAAGAAGAGGTTTACTTGAATACTTAAAGAAGACTGACATCGAAGGCTATCGTAGCTTAATCGAACGTTTAGGCTTAAGAAAATAGTAAATATCTTAAAGAATTTAGTACTGTCCCATTTTAGCCAAGTGCTCAGAGTGGGACAGCTTTTTTATACTCTATTATGATTCGAGAGTCAAAAGTCGGATTTCTAGATAAGTGGAATCATGTGAGTTATTTAAGAATAATTTATGTACAAGTCGGTCTTTGCTAAGCATGAGAATATTTGTTTTATGTGCGGTAAGGCTAGGAAGAAAGGCATGGTTATTTTATGAATCAAATTAAAAGAATGCTGCGGGATACCAGTTTTCTAAAGAAAACCCTGGCCATTACAATACCTGTGGCATTACAGAATCTACTGAATAATGTGTTCAATCTAATTGATACCTTGATGATTGGACAATTGGGGGAAACTTCTGTAGCAGCGGTAGGTCTTGCTAACAAGGTATTTTTTGTATTTTCTCTTCTTTTGTTTGGAATCTGCAGCGGTTCCAGTATTTTAGCAGCCCAATACTATGGACGAAGAGAAATGATTAACATGAAAAGAGTATTACGTGTATCCTTAACGATTGGAATCAGTGCTTCCTTTCTCTTTGTGATTCCGGGTCTTTTCTTCCCTGAATTAGTAATGAGAATATTCACACCCCAGAAGGAGACGGTTGTAATCGGAGCCTCTTATCTTGTGATTATAGCAGCAAGTTATCCTTTGACGGCCATTACAAATACCTATTTGGCGGTATTAAGAAGTATGCACTTTGTAAGATTGCCGGTGATAATAACAATGATTTCCATAGGTCTTAATGTGGTATTAAATTATGGATTTATTTATGGTAATCTGGGGTTGCCCGAGCTGGGAGTTGCCGGCTCCGCACTGGCTACGCTGATTGCAAGGGTTGTAGAAAGTACCTTTTTACTCATTGTTGTACATAGCAGGAGAGCAGGGGATGGCAGGGTTGGAGACTTCATCCATAGTAAGTATAATAAGATGCAGGAAGGCGGAGTTGCCTTCTTAAATAAACCTTTTTTGCAGAAGTTTTTCTTAACGGCTTCACCTGTAATTGCCAACGAATTCATGTGGGGGCTGGGTGTAACCATGTATTCTCTGGTATACGGACGTATGGGGGACGCGGCAACTGCTGCTATTACCATAACAAATACCGTGGAGCAGGTGGTTTTAGTATTCTTTTTTGGTATATGCAATGCAGCAGCAGTTGTGCTGGGAAATGAACTGGGAGCGGATCAGCTGGAAGAGGCACAGGAGCATGCTAAAAATTATATGATCCTAGTATTTGTCCTAACAATCGTGGGGGCTGTAATCACCTTCCTTGGCAGAGATTATATCCTTTTGTTGTTCTCAGTATCCGACCAGGTTGCAGAATATATTCGATTAAGCCTGGCAGTATTTGCATTGTATATGCCGTTCCGTATGCTAAATTGCCTAATCATAGTAGCCATCCTTCGAAGCGGTGGAGATACCAAGGCAGCTCTTCTTCTTGATGTTACCGGTGTATGGCTCATTGGTATCCCTATGGCTGTTGTTGGTGGCTTGGTATTGCACTTACCAATTTATATTGTGTATGCAATGATCCTAATCGAAGAGGTGTACAAATTGGTCTTAGGCTATATTCGTTACCGCCAAAAGAAGTGGTTAAGGAATATTGTTGCTTAATAATATTTAATAACATCATGAACTGAATGAAAAAGCTGTTTCGTTGAATCTAAAACGAAGCAGCTTTTTCATTTAATTATAATAAATATTTATCCCCTCCAGACTTCCTCTTACTTCTTCCTCAGTAATTGGAATAATAACTTAGTACCGGTGGGAACAGGTCAATCGTAAAAAAATGAAATATAATCTAAAAATAATAGACTTATCGATCAGATATAGTTCAATAACTTTCGATTTGGATCAAAAAAAAGTAAAGTTCAGGTAATAATGTATTTTTTTTAAGGTAGTAAAATGATAAAATATAGAAATCATAGATTGATTCATAGAGGGGTAAACAGGATGCTGAAGGTATTTCTGGTAGAGGATGAATTTGTTGTAAGAGAGGGAATGAAACATAATATCGCCTGGAGTGAGAATGGCTTTATTTTTTGCGGAGAAGCCAGCGACGGTGAGCTGGCATTAAATCAAATACGTCAAAAAAGGCCGGATATTATTATAACGGATATTAAGATGCCGTTTATGAATGGGTTGGAGTTAAGCAGATTGATTAAGAAAGAAAATCCGGAGATTAAGATCATTATTCTCAGCGGCTACGGAGAATTTGATTATGCAAAAGAGGCTATTAATATAGGGGTTGAGGAATATTTATTAAAGCCTATTAATGCAACGGAGTTGTTAAAATCCGTGAAACGAGTGGCGGAAAAGATCATGGCTGATCGGGAAGAGAAAGAAAATCGCATGAAGTTTCGAAAGGAAATGCATGAAAATGAAGTGCAGAGCAGGCGTAATTTTTTCCAGGAGATGATATACAGCAGCCTGTCTCTTTCGGATATTCTTGATAAAGGCAGGCAGCTGGGGATTAATTTGTATGCCGGCTATTATAATATCATTTTATTCAAGGTGAACAGCAGGAAGCATCGGGATGAGTATTTTTCAAAAACCCTGGTGAGCCTGTCGGAGGAGCTCGACGCATACTTTGAGAAACATAATATATTGTGGTTCGACCGCAGCCTTGAGGGTTATGCGATTTTACTTAAGGCGGAGACCGTCAAGGAGCTGGAGCAACAGCAAAAGGAATACATAACAGAGGTGGAACGGCTCATATGCATGCATGAGAAGGTAACCTATTTCGGAGGAATAGGCTGCTGTGTCAATCGGCTGAGCGAGCTTTACCTATCCTTTGAGGAAGCCAGCAGGGCATTTGCTTATCGGTTTATCGTAAATCAAAGCCAATTTCTCGAAGCGTCAAGGATGAATGAAATAAAAAGCCAGGAGGAGAATCCCTGGGTGGACGTGGCAAAGGCTCCTTATCTGGATAAAGAGGTTGCAGAAAAATTCCTTCGAAATGGGGAGTTGGGTGAGGTTAATTATTTTGTAGAAGAATATCTGATGAATTATGCAAAGGCAGCAAAGAAATCCCTCATATTTCGTCAGTATATTTTAATGGACATGTATTTTATAACGGTGAATTTTATGGAAAAGCTGGGTAAAGATAACTGTGGAAAGCCGGAGGATCCTTTTCAGGCTCCCCAGCAGATGAATCATATTCTGGGGGACTATGAGGAAACCATCTCCTATGTTAAAAATCTCTTTGTACAGGCCATTACCTGCCGTAATGAGGCGGCAACCGGGAAGTTTAGTAATATTGTGGAGGAGACCAAAGAATATATTCATAACAACTATCAGACAGAGGAGCTGTCTTTAAATTCTGCGGCTTCCTATGTGAATATTAGTCCAAGCTATTTAAGCTCTGTGTTCAGTCAGGAGACGGGACAGACTTTTGTAAAATACTTGACAGACCATCGAATGAATAAGGCAAAGGAGCTTTTAGTCTGTACCAATAAACGAAGCAGTGAGATTGGAAGTGAGGTAGGGTATAAGGATCCTCATTATTTTTCCTATCTGTTTAAAAAAACCCAAGGCTGCACCCCGCTGCAATTTAGAACCAGTAAAAGTCGTAACGAGGAGGCTTATGTGTGAAACAGAAGAAGCTGACAAGTACCTATATCAAAAGAATTTATCTGGATTCCAGTTTGGCAACAAAGATACGGCTTTCTTATTTTATTATGGTTATTCCAATTCTAATATTTGCGGCAATCTGGATTGTGTATTTGGCAGATTATAATAAGCGTTATGACAAACTTGTCTATAATACCTCAGCTGCCAGTGCGTTTAGCCTTGATTTTAAAAAGGAATTCGATGATAAGCTATATTTCATCATTATTGGCAGCCAGACCTACGAAGAAGCTGACCCCATCAGTGAGATTGAAGAAGCAAAAGGGATTATTCGAAAAATCAAAGATAACAAGGGGACAAAATATACGAAAAACACACGTCCAAGGATTGCCTTAATTGAAAAGTATTTAACCAATCTGGAAAAGTACTCCGAGATGATACGAAAAAATGTAGAGACCGGAAATATGTATGACAAGAACATGACTATCTGGGAAAACGACGTTCAAGTGGTTACCTCACTGATTCAAGATACGATTCTGGAATACCTCTACTATGAAACCAAGGAAATTGAAAATTACCGCAATGAGATGAATAAGGCATTTTTACAGATGATCAGGGCGAGTGTACTGCTGATCGTAATACTAATGGGAATCACTGCGGTTATTTCTTATGCTATTCCGAGAAGTATCATTAAGCCCATCAGATATCTGGGAAGGATAACGGAGCAGGTCTCCAAGGGTGATCTTACGGTACGCTCCAGGATTAAAAACGGTGCTGAGGTCAAAAGTCTCAGTGATTCCTTGAACCTTATGATACAACGAATCAGTGATTTATTTGAGGCAGTAAAAACAGAGCAGAAGAATTTGCGGAAAGCTGAGCTGGAGCTATTACAAATTCAAATTAACCCACATTTCCTTTATAACACCTTAGATACCATCGTTTGGCTGGCAGAGGCCAGTAAGCATAAAGAGGTTGTATCCACCGTCGGTGCACTTTCTGATTTCTTTCGTTCTTCTTTAAATCAAGGAAAGGATATTATCACAGTCCAGGAGGAGACCTTACATTTTACCTGCTATCTGAAGATCCAGCAGGTGCGTTATCAAGACATTCTCGATTATGAGATTCATATTCCGGAGAGCATAAATGACTGTCTCATTCCTAAGATAACCCTTCAGCCGCTCATTGAAAATGCCCTTTATCATGGAATTAAAAATAGAAGGGGAAAAGGGAAAATTATTGTCAGTGGGAGGCAGGAGGAGGAAAAATGTATTCTTACCGTTGAGGATAACGGAATTGGAATGAGTGAGGAGCGTTTGCAAGGAGTTATCGAGGGAATAACAAATAAGTGCAGTACGAAAAATGATTTTTATGGACTCTATAATGTGAATGAAAGAATTCAGTTAAAGTTTGGGGAGGAGTATGGTCTAAGAATCCAAAGTAGATATGGAGAGGGGACTCTTGTAGAGGTGGTGCTGCCCTATACGGAGCGAACATGGCAGGAAAAAAATAAACTGCTTTAAAAAAATAATGTAATCGCCCTCGGAGTGAAATAAATTATTCAACTATCTTCCATAGAAATTGCATTGTTTGGAAATTAGGAATTTTATATGATATTCATGACAAGTGAATCAGTTCACGGAATTTTCTTGTTGCCAGTGCGTAAGAAGCTTACGGATGCCTACGCACCAATAAAAATATTTTAGGAGGATATGGATTATGAAAAGGTTTCACAAATTAATCGCATTACTTGCAGTCTTGATGATGGTATTTTCTCTGGCAGCCTGCGGTAACAACTCAAAGAGTACAGTGGGCACGGACACGGGGGAGAGCACGGACAATACCCAAAGCAGCGGGGATGCTGAGGCTACCACGGATGAAGCAAGTGCTCCCAGTGATGATTTAATTGTAGTTGGTTTTTCACAGGTAGGTGCAGAGTCTGACTGGCGTACTGCCAACACAGAATCCATGAAATCTACTTTCTCTGAAGCAAATGGATATCAATTGATTTTTGATGATGCGCAGCAGAAACAGGAAAATCAGATTAAAGCAGTTCGTAATTTTATCCAGCAGGACGTAGATTATATTGTTATCGCACCGGTTACCGAGACTGGTTGGGATACCGTATTACAGGAAGCAAAGGAAGCTGGAATTCCGGTGATTATCGTTGATCGTATGATTGATGTATCGGATGACAGTTTATTCACTGCTTGGGTTGGCTCCAATTTCTTGCAGGAAGGCTATAACGCAGTGGAATGGCTGGCAGGCTATTTAGATTCCAAGGGCAGAGCAGAGGAACCGATTAATATCGTAACCTTGCAGGGCACCATTGGATCCTCCGCTCAGATCGGACGTACCGACGGTTTTGCTGAGAAGATGGCTGCATATTCTAACTGGACAATGTTAGAAAAACAGACAGGTGAATTTACTCAATCCAAAGGTCAGGAGGTTATGGAATCCTTCTTAAAATCCTATGATGACATTGATGTTGTAATCGCTGAGAATGATAATATGGCATTTGGTGCGATTGATGCGATTCAGGCAGCAGGTAAGACCTGCGGACCTGACGGGGATATCACAATTGTATCCTTTGACGCAGTAGCAGCAGCTTTTGATGCAATGATCGCAGGAACCATGAACGTTTCAATCGAATGTAATCCTTTGCACGGACCACGTGTAGCTGAGATTATCCAGAAGTTAGATGCTGGTGAGACAGTAGATAAGCTTCAATATGTAGAAGAGGGTGTATTCCCGGCGGAAACCGCAGCTGAGATTAAACCTACACGTGCATATTAATCTTAACGGATAAGGATGGTTTATGGGTGTGTTTCGCTGGTGAATGAGCATACATAAATCCGGCGGACACGCCCTTTTTATACTCTTTTTTAATGAAACAAATGGTTGAAAGGATGGAGTCCACATGGAACAAGGGAATAAGGTTATATTAATGATGCGGCACATCAGCAAGAATTTCCCCGGTGTAGTTGCCTTATCAAATGTAGACTTTACATTACGTGAGGGGGAAATACATGCCTTAATGGGTGAGAACGGTGCCGGTAAATCTACGTTAATCAAAGTACTCACCGGTGTTGAGGAATTTGAAACCGGTGAAATCAGAGTGATAGATAGGAAAGAGCCAATTATCAATAGATCTCCTCATGAAGCACAGGAGAATGGGATCAGTACCGTGTACCAGGAAGTCAATTTATGCCCGAATCTGACGGTGGCAGAAAATCTGTTTATCGGCAGAGAGCCTATGAAACGGGGTATGATTGACTGGAAAACGATGAATAAAAGATCCAAAGAGATTCTGATGAATTTGGATATCGATATAGATGTTGCGGTGGCACTTGAGAATTACTCTCTAGCGATACAGCAGATGATTGCCATTGCAAGAGCTGTGGATATGTCAGCCAAGGTGCTGATACTGGATGAACCGACCTCTTCCTTGGATGATAATGAGGTGGAAAAATTATTTCAGCTCATGCGGCATTTGAAGGATAAAGGGGTTGGAATCATCTTTGTAACCCACTTTCTAGAGCAGGTATATGAGGTCTGTGACCGAATTACGGTACTTAGAAATGGCAAACTGGTTGGAGAATACGAAGTAGAAAAGCTGCCAAGGGTTCAACTGGTGGCAAAGATGATGGGAAAGGATTATGATGATCTGGCCGCAATTAAGAAGCAAAATGACAATCAGGAGATTGGTCTCGGTGAAGTATTGATTTCTGCAGAGCAGCTTAGCCATAGCGGAACGATAAAGCCCTTTGATTTGAAGATACATAAGGGGGAAGTAATTGGTTTAAGCGGCTTATTAGGATCCGGGCGTTCGGAGCTGGCAAGAGCAATCTACGGAGCGGATAAGGCAGATGCCGGCGAGCTTAAGGTAAATGGAAAAAAGGTTCTGATCGGCGCACCAATTGATGCGATGAAGCTTGGTATGGGCTATTTGCCGGAGAATCGTAAGGAAGAGGGAATCATCGCCGACTTAACAGTGCGGGAAAATATTATTATCGCTCTCCAGGCAAAAAGAGGTATGTTCCGGCTCATCAGTAAAAAAGAGCAGGAAGAATTCACGGATAAATATATCGATTTATTAAAAATTAAAACGGCAGATCGGGAAGTTCCGATCAAGCAGTTAAGCGGTGGAAATCAACAGAAAGTGATTCTGGGAAGGTGGCTGTTAAATAACCCGGACTTTTTGATTCTTGATGAGCCCACAAGAGGAATTGATGTGGGCACAAAAACAGAAATTCAAAAATTAGTGGTTCAGCTGGCTCGGGAAGGAATGGCGATTATGTTCATTTCATCTGAGGTAGAAGAAATGCTTCGAACCTGCAGCAGGATGGTAGTGCTGCGTGACAGATGCATGGTGGGCGAGCTGGAGAAGGAGCAGTTAGGTCAGGATAGTATTATGAGAGCAATTGCGGGAGGTGCTGTAAATGAGTAAGATGAGATACATAGCTGGAAGGATAATGGGATACCGGCTATTCCTTCCGCTGCTTTGCTTGGCTATCGTATTGTTGGTTAATGTCGTAAAAACCCCAAGTTTTTTTGAAATAACCATACGAAATGGTGTGCTTTATGGTTATATTGTGGATATCATGAATCGCTCCAGTGAGCTGGTGATTCTGTCCATTGGCATGACTTTGGTGGTTGCTGCCTCGGGTGGTACAGATATTTCTGTAGGAGCAGTCAGTGCTGTATCAGGAGCGGTAGCCATCTTTATCCTTGGAGGCGGACAGACCAGTACTGACTTTTATCATGCACCCTATCTGTTGGGATTCTTAGCAGCGATTGCAGTCGGTGCTTTACTGGGAGCCTGGAACGGCTTTTTAGTGGCGAAAATGAAGATTCAGCCTATGGTGGCTACTCTGATTCTATATACGGCAGGCCGAGGGATTGCTCAGTTGATTACTGAGGGGCAGATTCTATACCTTAGGGTAGATCATTTTAAGCAATTAGGAGGTTTTATTCCCGGTATACCCTTGCCAACACCGGTATTTGTCGCAATCCTTTGCATCCTTGTGACACTGCTTTTACTGAAGAAAACGGCTCTTGGCATGTATATTCAAACCGTTGGAATTAACTCGAAAGCCGCCAGACTGGTTGGGTTGAACTCCACACGAATCAAGTTCCTTACCTATGCCTTTTGCGGATTATGCTCTGGAATAGCCGGCATGATTATTACCTCCCGTGTTTATTCTATTGATGCCAATAATGCGGGACTAAATATTGAACTGGATGCCATTTTGGCAGTAGCTCTGGGCGGAAATAACCTGGGCGGCGGTAGATTTTCGTTGCTTGGCAGTGTTATTGGAGCGGTTACCATTCAGGCTTTAACTACGACCCTCTATGCAATGAAGGTATCCGCTGACCAGCTGTATGTATATAAAGCGGTTGTTGTTATTCTAATCGTTGCCTTACAGTCTGCAGAGCTAAAGCGGATGCTAAAGAACCTGAGAGTTAGAGTAGCGGTGCAAACAGGAAAAGAGGTGGCATAATGAATTTTAGAATAAAAAAGCTCGATAGCAAGCAATTCCTTTTACTGATTACCATTGGTCTTTTCCTCGTGATGTATCTGATAGGTATCATGGTGTTTCAGGATAAGAATTTTGGGAAGCTGCAGGTATTCCTAAACCTATTCATCAGTAATGCCGGATTGATTGTTGCAGCTACCGGTATGACAATGGTTATTATCACAGGTGGTATCGATATATCCGTAGGTTCGGTAATAGCCATGACCTGTATGTTATTGGCCTGGATGATGGAGATTAAGGGCATGAATGCGATTCTGGCACTAATCATTGTGTTGGTCGTGGGTCTGGTCTATGGACTCGTTCAGGGATGGCTCATAGCATATTTGAAAATCCAGCCCTTTATTGTCACATTGGCAGGACTATTCTTTGCAAGGGGAATGACGGCGGTGATCAGTACCGATATGATTAGTATAAAGAATGAGCTGTTTTTAACTTGGGCAAATGCAAAAATATATTTTCCCTTTGGAGGTGCAGTAAATCGAAAAGGGGTAATGGTATATCCCTACCTTTATCCAAGTGTGTTGCTGGCATTGATTACCTTGGTTCTATTCTTTGTTATTTTAAAATATACAAAGTTCGGACGCTCTGTTTATGCCGTGGGAGGTAATGAACAATCAGCGCTTATGATGGGTGTAAATATCCGACGTATTAAACTGAAAGTGTATGCAGTTAACGGAGTATTAGGAACCTTTGCTGGTTTCCTGTTCAGCCTAAACACCTGCGCGGGATTCGTAGAGCAGGCTAAGGGCTTTGAGATGGAAGCAATCGCATCCTCGGTGATTGGTGGAGCATTATTAAGCGGCGGCGTGGGGAATGTTTTTGGCAGTCTGTTCGGAGTTTTGATCAAGGGCACGATTGAGACCTTTATTACCTTTCAAGGTACGTTATCCTCCTGGTGGACGAAGATCACCATCGCTGTTTTACTGGCATTTTTCATAATTTTGCAAAGTGTGTTGACCTCCAGAAAAGTAAAGCATAGCTAAAATATACTCAGGTACCCTTTTGAGATAGGAAGGGGCACCTGAGTGTTTTAATTCGTAAAGTTTAGTGGCTTGTTAATGTACTATGTTTTAGCCTCCTTCTTATTTTTTAATATTTTTTTATCGTATCTCACACGATTTTATTAATGAATCATAGAATATAGAGTGATGCAAAGAAGCGTAATTCTGATCGTATACATAATAAACTATGGAATAGGAGTGGAATTTTGGCATATAAAAATAATAATTATCCAGAGCCATGCGCTGATGACCAAAAGCATGTTCATGAATTACAGGGAAGTGTTAAAATAGCTGACCAGGATGATCCCCATGGTCATCGTTTCTGTACTGTATCGGGAGAGGCAATTGCCTATGGTGAGAATGATCACATACATGAAGTGGTCTTTCACACGGATTCTTTCAATGGACATTTTCATGAGTTCTGTGGGAAAACTGGCTGCGCAATTCCGGTTGGTAATAGACATGTTCATTTTATTGATTCAATTACGAGTATGGAGGATGGACATAAGCATACCTTTGAAGCTGCATTAATGATTGAGAACCCAACTGGAACCAAAAAAAAGGACTCTCACAGAAATAGGGAAGAGAGTCATCGCAGGGAAGAGAATCATCGCAGGGA
>JAQZBD010000324.1 GCA_029239235.1 Herbinix sp. | reverse complement strand
TCTGTTGACAGCCCTTCTAAATTAATCATGCTGTTCTCCCTTTTGAATATGTGTTTTTGAGATTTGTTCTAATGATTTTTCAAACTGTGTATTAACATATCCTGTATATAAGATATCAATAATATTTAACTGTGATATTCTCGATGACATGGCGCCGCTGCGAACAATTGCTTCATTGGCTGCAACAAATATATTAAAGTCACATAGTTCAACAATAGGCGATACCCCATATCGAGTAATTGATATCATCTTAACGCCATTTTCTTTCATCGCTTTGGCACATTCAATCATTTCAATCGTCTGCCCAGAGTACGACAAGATAATCCCCAGATCTTCCGATGACATGTATCTAGCTGTTAATAGCTGCACATGCCAGTCGTCATTAACGGTACATCGCTTATCCAAACGCATAAATTTCAGTTGAGCATCCTTGGCAACTAGTAGAGAAGAACCCATTCCAAATAGACATACATTTTTGCAAGTACGCAAGAGTTGGATGCAGCTATTGATGACTTCAAAATCTATAATAGACTTTGTATCCTCTAGGGATATAATATTCTTGTATGTCACCTTATCTACGATTTCTTCAATACGGTCAGCTCTGGTAATTTCCTTTTTTTCCTCTGACTGACTATGTTCTCTCACTGCCATCTCATAAATCAGTGCTTTAATAAAATCCTTGTACCCTTCAAACCCATTCTTCTTGCACATTCTTATAATAGAAGAAGGAGAAGAAAAGGTTTGCCCTGCAAGCTGATATATGGTCATGGATGAGGTTTCTTTAGAATTTTTAAGAATATAGGCGATTATGGTTTTTTCAGTTGTACTGGCTTGATTACTGTATTCTCTCAGTCGTACTAATACACTTTTCATCTTTGTTTCCTTTATTACATGTAATTAATTGCCACACCTTATGAGTTAATTATAGCACCGTGAATTAGTGTGTCAATTATTCCAGGGCTTTGCGGAACTTTGTTTCACATTCTGAATTTTTTGATACTTTATGCTATAAATCTCTGAAACTTTATATTAGTTATAAATTCATTATGCATTGCATAGCACATTCAAAATTATGTCGCATGGTTAGTTCTATCCTTTAGTACTTGATGCAATTTTTCACTAAAACAATTGATCTTTACTCAATGTGGAACAAATCGGTAGTAAATGATATAATTAAAGCATCTAATACGAATGAAAGAAGGCATTTATGAATAGTAATTTTAGTGATTTGGGTATTTCGTCTCCCATTTTAAAAGCTATAGAAGAAATGGGGTTTGAAACACCTACTAATGTACAGAGCAAAGCGATTCCTCATGTTCTGAATCGCGAGGACTTGATTGTTATGTCCAAAACTGGCAGCGGTAAAACTGCTGTTTTTGGCATTCCCATACTTCAAATGACTGATCCTAAAGATGCAGGACCACAAGCTTTGATTCTTACGCCTACACGCGAACTGGCAGTTCAGGTTGATGGCGACCTCAAACAAATGTCAAAGCATTTGCAACACCGAACAACTGCTGTTTACGGGCAGCATAGCATGAACGTTGAGATACAAGCCCTTAATAAAGGTATTTCAATTGTTACAGGTACACCTGGCCGTGTATTTGATCATATTAATCAGGGGAATCTGTTGACCAAAAATATTCGGTTTTTAGTGCTGGATGAAGCAGATCGCATGTTGGATATGGGCTTTATTGATCAGGTAGTGCGGATTATCAAAACTCTCCCAAGAGACCGAGTAACCCTCTTATTTTCTGCCACCATACCTACAGAGATAAAAAGGATTTGCAGGGAATATATGAAGTCTCCATTAACTATCGAAATCGAATCAGAGACTATGACAGTGGATTCAATTAATCAAGTGTACTACCGTGTAGAAAGAAATGAAAAGTGCACGCAGCTAAATCGCCTGCTTTTGTTCACACAGCCGGAAAGCTGCATGATTTTTTGCAATACACGGGCTGCTGTGGATAGAGTTCAGAGCTTTTTATCACAAAAAGGATATGGAACACAGGCGCTGCACGGAGATATCCCCCAAGGAAGGCGTCTAAAGACAATACAGCAATTCAAAAAGGGTGAGTTTCATATACTCGTTGCCACAGATGTTGCCGCTAGAGGTATACATGTTGACGATTTATCCTTGGTAATTAACTACGATGTACCCAATGATATGAACAACTATGTACATCGAATAGGGCGAACTGGCAGAGCCGGCAACGGAGGTCGCGCTATCACTCTAGCTTCAGGTGAGGATATCATGAGTCTCTATGAGATTGAAGAGCATATTGGAACAATGATTGAGGAAGAAAAGCTACCCTCTGATGCTGATTTAAATGAGCGCAGAGCTGGGGCTGAAAGTTGGATTAAGGCGAAATCAAAGCGTGCTCCAGAGCATCATTTGCCAAATCCAAAGCCCAAAACCCCAAATCCTAAAGCAACAAAACCCCCTCAGCATCATAGTAATAGTAGACAACAGACGGCAGCGGTTAAGGCATCTCCCAAAATAACCCAGAAGACCTCGGCAGAGTATTCTGCCAAGCAGTCAAAACCAGTCAACCCAACTGTCAAAGCCTTAGAATCATATTCCAATGATACCAGTGTAGCCATTGGTAAAGTTCTCCCAGAAACAACCCAGAAATCAGACGCTATAGCAAAGAAACCATTTCTTCAGCGTGTGCTGCAGCGTATATTGGGCAAATAGAAATTCGTTCTTAAATATAAATCCTCTGCTAAGTAAATCTCAGCAGAGGATTTTATATTCTGTCTCCAATATTAGGTGTGTCTTACACCTGTCTTTATGCGTATTTCTTTTTTTCCTTCTTAACCTTATCAGTTTTTGGCTTTTTCTTGTCCTCACTCTTTGGTTTTGGATTTTTGTCACCCATAATATCCCCTCCTAAATTATTTGATTAATAATCATTCTATACCATTTAGAAAGTTTCTCTTATTAAGCTCCGCTCCATTTGAAGAGTTAGTTTTATTATATAACAATATGGTATTATATGTCAGTGTATGTTTTAATATATTTATTTTTTACAAAGTTAAACTAGTTTTTATAACAAATCAATCTTAAGGGGGGGGCAATAACACCGGACGATGAGCTTGCATATGTTGTGAATGAGTTTGAAGATACTGTATCTGTGATTGATATAGCTAAAAAACACAAAATTCCATTGATTATTATTGAAATATTTAAAAGAAGAATAGACAAAGGGCAATAAAAGAAATTGTCGCTGCGAAAATACGATATACAATACCTTGATATTCATCGCAAAAATTTTTCCAATAAAAAGCTCTCTGTTGAGTAAATCTCATCAGAGAGCTTTTTGCCGCTTAAGGAACATTGGGATTATTACTTGCGATCTTCTGTATGATATCTATAAGTAAATAATTTATATCTGTTGCCGCAAGCTTCGCACATAAGTAATTGTACATTGGTACGGTATCTGGCACCTTTCCAATTGTCTTCCATATTGTATCTATTCCTTGCTGGCTTATTTCAAGATTTTTAAATATTTCTGGGTCTCTACTGGCTAATA
>JAQZBD010000094.1 GCA_029239235.1 Herbinix sp. | reverse complement strand
ATCAAAGGATAATGTGAACTGGGAAAGAGTAAGTTTAATATTACAGAACGCCGGACTGAGTCATGAAGCTGCTGAAAGACAAAAATTAATCTTTGAGCATAGCTATGCAGTAGCTTTTGCTTATGATGGAGATTTGCTGATTGGCTGCGGCAGAGCCTTGTCCGATGGGATCTGCCAAGCTGCTATCTATAACATAGCAGTAGATCCACTCTATCATGGAAAACAGATTGGAAGAGCTGTTATTGAAGCCCTGATTAGTCAATTACAGGGATGTACTATAATTTTATATACCCACCCTCAGACGATAGCCTTATATGAAAAATTCGGCTTTCGCAGGCAGAAAACAGGGATGGTTCTTCTGCAAAAAGAGCAGAATGAAGTGGAGTGGATGGAGAAGGAAGGCTTTTTACTACCGAAGGCTTATCGATTCGGTGATAATACTTATGAAATAAAGTAAGCGTCTCTTTTTTAATTCAAAAGGTAGAATGCTATATGAAAACATAGTATATTTATATGAGCAATACGATAAGGAAAGGGGATTAATATGACATTACAGCAATTAAGGTATGCTGTGACCATCGCAGATTGCAGCTCGATGAACAAGGCCTCCCAGGTTCTGTATCTGTCTCAATCCAGCCTATCAGGATCGATCAAGGATCTGGAGATCGAAATCGGTTTTCCCATTTTTAAAAGAACCAACAGAGGGATTGCAATGACTCCGGAAGGCAAAGAGTTTCTTGGATATGCAAGACAGGTGTTAGAGCAATATCATCTGATGGAAAATAAATATATTAATAAGCAGAATATAAAGAAAAAATTCGGTGTATCCATGCAGCACTACTGTTTTGTAATTAAGGCTTTCATAAAGGTGGTTCAAAAATTTGGAATGGATAGCTATGAGTTTGCTGCCAATGAAACAAAAACAAACGGTGTGATTGAAGATGTTAAGCTGGGAGAGAGCGAAATCGGAATATTGTATCTAGATGATTTTAATGAAAAAATATTACTGAAAATCTTCAAGGAATACAACCTGGAATTTCATGAAATGTTTCAAAGCAGGACCTATGTTTATCTAAATAAGAGAAATCCTTTGGCGGAAAGCAAGGAGTTATCCTTAGAAGAACTCAGTGAATACCCCTTCTTATCCTTTGATCAGGGCTTAAAGAATTCCTTCTCCTTTTCAGAAGAAGTATTAAGCACCTATGATTATCAGAAGATGATAAAGGTTAATGACAGAGCAACGATGCTAAACCTGATGACAGGCTTGAATGGATATACCCTTAGTGCTGGCTTGGTATGTGAGGATTTGAACGGAGATGAGTTCAGGGTAATACCATTAAAAACAGAGGCGATTAAAAAGATAGGGTATATAAAGAAAAAGGATACGATATTATCGGAGCTGGGTGCCGCTTATATAACAGAACTAAAAAAATACCAAGGTCGTTTGTTATAGGTTTTAGCGATAACCAGATGACGTTTTTGCATATTAGCGCTATTAAAATTAATATGCTACAATACATATATGAATAGTGGTATTTAAAATGCATCTCTTGTAATAAGGTGTATTTTTTAAAACCATAATACATATAAACAATATATGTATTATATGTCATTGCGTCTGGGAAGTTGTTGGTAATTCACTGGTTTACTATAAAGCTAGTAGAAGCAGACTGATCAAAAGTTTTGATGGGAAGCAAGTGAGTGATTTATTTTATGATAGGAGGAACTACAATGGATAGTTGTCAATTACAAGTTAAAGCTCAAGTAAGCAAAACTAACCACAATCAGAAGGAAAGTGAAAAGATTGTATTTGGTAAAGTAGCTACCAATGAGATTTCCAATGAGATATCTGAAAAAGGAGCCTTCGTAAGGCAGAATAACCGTTTTGTAACACCTTTTGGTGACGGAGAAAACGAGCTTCCGGTAGAAGCAAACCGTTATCGCCTCATTTGGACTCCGCTTTGCCCCTGGGCGACCAGGCAAGTGATTGCATCTAAACTGTTAGGTCTTGAGAGCGTAATTAGCACTGGAACAGTTTCTCCGGTGCGAACTAAAAATGGCTGGGAATTTTCCTTAGATGAAGGCGGTGTAGACCCGATTCTGGGCATTCGCTATCTTCCTGAAATATATGCAGCTACGGATCCGGATTATTCCGGAAGAGCTACGGTACCAACTATTGTAGATGTAATAACAGGAAAGGTTGTGAACAACGATTATCACCGCCTGACAAATTACCTGGAAACCGTCTGGAAGCCCTTCCATAAAGAAGATGCCCCGGAGCTTTACCCGGAACACCTGAGAAAAGAAATTGATGAATTGAATGATCTTCTCTTTCATGAAATCAATAATGGAGTATATAAGGCGGGATTTGCACATTCTCAGGAAGAATATGAGAAGAACTATGATTTAGTATTCAGGCGTTTGGATTGGCTGGAGGAGCATCTGGGTAACAATAGATTCCTCTTTGGCGATGCCTTAACAGATTCGGATATACGTTTGTATGTAACTCTCGCAAGATTCGATACGGCTTATTATTTTGGGTTCCGCCTTAACAAGAAGCGTATCAGAGATTATAACAATTTGTGGAACTATGCCAAGGAGCTGTATTCGATTCCTGCCTTTCGGGAAGCTACCGACTTTGATGCGATTAAGAGAGGTTATTTATTAGGCAGTCATAGTGAAAATCCTTATCAGATTCTCCCTATTGGCCCGGATAACTCTGTATGGGAGGATCCAAATAACAGAGTTGAGAAATTCGGAGCTCTGAAATATCGCTATTAGAAGTCAGAAAGAACAGGATATGAAAGTGATTCGTTTTTAAACCAGCAATAGGAAGTGATGAGAAAAATGAAAATATTAATCAAGCATGCAGATGTTTTTGATGGGAAGCACAGCGAGCTGAAGGCGCACAGAAATATTGCCATAGACGATAATATTGTAATTGCAATTGAGAAAGAAGAAGTGGCGGAAGAGAATTTTGATCAGGTTATTGATGCCTCCGGGCTGGTAGCAATCCCGGGACTTACCGATGCTCATGTGCATCTAGGTCACACCTTTATGGCAAATAATTCGGTTGATTACGATGTGGCTATTTCCACAGCGGTAGCAAAAAAACTGTTATATCAGGGCTTTACCACAGTCCGGGATGCAGGAGGAATATCCTCAGGCATTAAGAAAGCAATCGATCAAGGAATCATTGAAGGACCCAGGATTTATCCGAGTAATGCTCATATATCCCAGACCAGCGGACATGGAGATTCGGAGGAAGCTCATGTTGCTCGTGATGTCCAGTACCGAATTCCCCGGGCGGGAGTACTGGCGGACGGAGAGAATGAAATCCTTCGAGCAGTCAGAGAGCAGCTATTTCATGGGGCTTCCCAAATTAAGTTGATGGCTGGTGGCGGATGTGCCTCCTATTGCGACCCACTTCCGACAGTTCAGTTTTTTGAAAAAGAAATGCGTACAGCTGTAGAAGCGGCAGCTGATTATGGTACTTATGTTATGGCTCATCTGTACACAAATCCTTCTATGCAGCGTGCCGCAAGAGCAGGAATTCGTAGCTTAGAGCATGCACATCTTTTAGATGAAGAGACAGCAAAAATCATAAAAGACCAAGGGATATTCATAGCACCCATGCCGCAGTTCAGTGCAAAAGAAGAGGAAGTTATGAAATATATGAATCGGAAGGAGCCTTCTGAGAATTTAAAGAAGCAGGGAAGTAAGGCAGACGTTCTTCGAAAGGGTATGGTTTATGCAACGGAGTGGATCAACAAATATGACCTGAAGCTTCTGTTTGGAACCGATCTGATGATTACCTTCCCTCAATATGATCCCAGAAGCAGTTATGATCTTACCAAATATAAAGAGAGGTTTGGAAGCTTTAAGGGATTATTGGCTGCTACCGGCAACGTAAACGATTTAATTCGATATACCACTTATCAAAACCCTTATCCGGACGGTGAAATCGGAGTTTTGGAAAGGGGCTCCTATGCGGATATCCTTTTAGTCAGGGGAAATCCAGTGGAGGACTTAGCAATTTTGTCGGATACAGACAATATTAAGCTGATTTTAAAGGATGGAGTGGTTTATAAAAATGAAATATGCAGTAAGAATTAAGATCAGTTAGAAGAGGAATCAAAAATAAAAATCAAAAAGGGAGATCAAATTATGAAAAATAAGTATTTAAAAAGATTAGCATCTGTATTAGTTGTAACTGCATTGGCAATAGGAACTCTGACCGGCTGCGCAAGTAAGAACTCTGAAACAACAAATACCGGTTCCGATACAGCATCAGGAACAGATACAACAGCCGGTACCGAGGAAACATCAGGAAGCGGGCAGGCTGCAGGGGATACTGATACCGGAAGTACTGATTCCACAGAAAAAATCACTGTTTATGCTGCTACTGGCGGAGCACCAAGACCATTTGTATATCTGGATGATAATGGAGATCCAACAGGTCACAACATAGATTTGATCAAAGCAATTTTTGCTAAGCTTCCTCAATATGATCTTCAGATTCAAGTTACCGAATTTCCTTCTATCTTTGCAGGACTTGACTCCGATAAGTATCAGATTGGTGTAAATAACTTCGGTATGAATGAGGAAAGAAAAGAAAAATACATTTTTACAGATGCCATTTTTTCTAATGAAAGATCCATTGTCGCTACCAAGTCTATTGACCTTAGCAATGTTAATTCCTTAGCTGACCTGGCAGGAAAGAAATTCATCGGAGAAGCCGGAGTAAATCAAACTACAGTTGTTGAGAAATATAATGAGGCTAACCCGGATAAGCAAATTGAAATCAATTACACAGAAGCAGACCTTACGGTTCAGCTCCAGGATATCCAGGCAGGAAAGTATGATTTTACCTTAATTGATACACCAATGTATTATGGATATTTTCAGCCGGAATTTAATCTTGACCTGTCTGAAAAGGTTCTTGCTTCAGATGAACATGAGGATAGCTATCTGATCGTAAGCAAGGGACATGAGCAATTGGCAGAGGATATTAACGCAGCGTTAAAAGAATTAGTAGATGACGGCACCACAAAGGAAATCAATGAAAAATACTTTGGTAAGGATTATACACCATATTATATTTATGAGTAATGAGTAAAGGGAGCAGAGGTTGAGAGCGTATGGCAAATTTATTTGACCTGGAGTTAGTTTTTGCACAGATACCGACAATATTGCAGAGCCTGCCAGTGACCTTGGAGCTGACTGCGATTGCGCTTGTGATTGGACTCATGGTAGGACTGCTCATAGCAATCATACGAACCAATAAGGTACCGGTATTAACACAGATTTCTATCTTTTTTGTATCCTTCATGCGAGGAACTCCGATTATTGTCCAGTTGTATCTGGCGTACTTTGGTATCCCCATTGCATTAAAGTATGTCAACTTTTATTATGGAACGGATTACAATATAAACGGAATTCCGGGAATTGTCTTTGCCATGGTTGCACTGGGACTGAACCAGTCAGCCTTTGACTCGGAAACGATTCGAGCTGCAATCCAGTCTGTGGATAAAGGACAGATTGAGGCAGCAAAATCGATGGGAATGTCAGGCTGGAAGGTATTAAAACGAGTCATTATACCACAGGCCGGTTCGGTTGCGATTTTGCCCTTAGGTAACTCCTTGATTAGTCTCATTAAGGGAACTTCACTGGCATTTACCTGCTCCGTTATAGAAATTACAGCGCAGGGCAAGATTCTGGCAGGAAAAAATTATCGCTATTTTGAAGTCTATTGTTCACTGGCTATTATATACTGGGTCATCACCATTATCTTGGAGCAGATATTAAAACGGCTTGAGACAAAGGTGAGTATACCGGATGAGGTTCCGGAGCGAGATTCTAATGGAAAAATAATTAAGACGAAGAAAATTAAAAAATCAACTCGGAGCCTGAAAGGGCTTCCTGATCCGGGAGGTGTATGAGACCATGAGCTTGGTAGAAATCAGAGGATTAAGCAAAAAGTTCGGCAATAATGTAGTGCTTGATCATGTGGATTTGGATATTCAGAAAGGCGAAGTAGTAGCCATCATCGGTCCCTCAGGAACGGGAAAATCCACCTTGCTGCGCTGCACGAACCTATTGGAGAAGCCGGAAAGCGGCACGATTACCATTGATGGGAAAAAGTATGAGCTGACCACAAAATCTTCGAAAGAGAAGCTGGCACTACGCCAGCACACAGAGATGGTTTTCCAGCAGTTTAATCTGTTCAAACAAAAGACCGCTCTGGAAAATGTGATGGAAGGGCTTGTGGTGGTAAAGAAATTAAGCAGGGAGGAAGCCAGAAAGATTGCCCTAGAGCAACTCGATAAGGTAGGAATGACAGACCGTATCTATCATTATCCAAAGCATTTGTCCGGAGGACAGCAACAAAGGGTAGCAATATCAAGAGCATTGGCAATGCAGCCTCAGCTTTTGCTTATGGATGAACCTACCTCAGCACTGGACCCGGAACTGGTAAATGAAGTACTGGTTACGATCCGCCGGGCTGCCCAGGAAGGAAATACGATTTTATTGGTTACTCATGAAATGGGATTTGTAAAAAGTGTAGCTAACCGCATTATTTTTCTGGAGAACGGAAGGATTGTTGAGGACGGAACTCCAAAGGATATCTTTGAGAATCCGAAAAGCGACCGATTAAAGGAATTCCTTATCAACATCAATATGCTGGAAGGCTTGGAATATAGTATTTAAGAGAAGAGAGATGATAGTAATGGCAGTGGGAATTGAAGTATTTGAAAAGACATTTCGCAACCAGATTCAGGCGGATGGGGAAATCAAGGATTTAGACTTTGCATTTAAAGAGAAGTTTGGAGACGGAGGAGATGAATGGCCGGTAGAAGAGCATCGCTACCGGCTCATATGGATGCCGGCTTGCCCCCATGCTCATAAGGTAGTAATCACCAGGAACCTGTTAGGTCTGGATAAGGTCATCAGTCTTGGTACCACTGGAATCTATCGAACTACAGATGGATGGGCTTTTACAGAGGATCCGGAGGAAAAAGATCCGGTGCTGGGGGTACATCTCTTGAAGGAGATTTATGACAGAGATTATGGCGAGGCAGGATTTCCTGACCGTCCTACAGTACCAATTATTGTGGATACAAAAACCGGGCATGCAGCCAATAATGATCATTTTTGGCATCCTATCTATCTGAATACTGCCTGGAAGCCATATCACAAGAAGAACGCGCCGGATTTATACCCGGAGGAATTGCGGACAGAAATTGACCAATGGAACCAATTTATTTTCAAACGTATAAATGAAGGCGTTTATCATGTAGGGTTTGCCAGATCACAGGACGCTTATGAAAAAGCGTTTCATCTTTTATTTGAGGCGTTGGATTTACTGGATGAGAGGCTGGAGGAACGCAGATTTTTATTGGGAGATTATATTACAGATGCAGATATCCGGCTTTATACGACCCTGGTTAGATTTGATGCAGCCTATTTTCAGGTGTTTCGTGCAAACCGGAATCGGCTCATTGACTTTAAGAATTTGTGGCCTTATGCCAGAGATATCTATCAAATTCCTGAGATTAAGGAAGTTACTTATTTTGAACTCTATAGAAAGCATTACCAGCTTTCACCTCATTTAAAACCCTTGTGGGGAAATACTTATTCTTTGGTGGCAAAGGGGCCGGATGCGAATGACTGGGAAGAGTCCCCTGGAAGAGAGAACTTAAGCAGCCATCCAGGTGAAAAATTTAAGCTGGAAAATTGAGAGGATATGGTATGGAAGCAATCAGAGTAACAAAAACCTGGCAGCGGGCAGGAGTGTATTACGTGCGAACAAAGGCCATGGTAAAAGGATTTGAGATACCATTAGACGGGGAATTCGACGAAGGTGATACATCTGATACACCGTATATTCTAGTGATGGATGGTATTTATCCGGTAGGGACCTGCAGAGTGCACCTTCTTCCGGAAGAAAACATAGCGAAAATTGAACGTGTCTGTGTTCTTGAGGACTACCGTAAAAAGGGAGTAGGCCGGCTGACGATTGAAGCTGCAGAGCAGTGGATAAGAGAGCTTGGGTATAAGAAAATCGTGATTACAAGCAGGGATGAGGCTGTGGGATTTTATCAGGCATTGGGATATCAGGCTGATTTTAGCCAGACCAAAGACGGTGGAATATTCAGGATTATTTATACTGAAAAAACATTTGAATAGAGGGAAGGCACCGGTCAGAATATGTTCAGTGGATTATATAATAAAGGAGGAATAGTATAATGTCTAGTTGCGCTATCAGCTATAAAGCTACAGCAGATCAAAAAAGCATTATTTCAGATGAATTATTAGATAAAGAGGCTGCAAAACGAGGTGTGAAGGAAAGACCCAAGGAAATTGAATTGGAGATCGATGAAAGGGGAGCATTTGTTCGTCAGCCAAATCATTTCTCCACCCCATTCGGTGACGGAGAAGGGGAATTAAAGGCAGAGGCAGGAAAATACCGCCTGTTCTGGGCGAAGGGCTGCCATTGGTCCAACCGAGCTTCTATAGTAAGAGAGTTACTGGGTTTAGAGAATGCGATTAGCATTAACCTTGTAGGACGTGTTGGACATAAGGCTAATTATGGCTGGGGATTCCCTGATAATGAAGGACACGAAGACCCTGTGCTGGGAATTAAATTCCTGGCTGAAGTATATAATAACGCAGACCCGGAATATAAGGGAAGAAGTACGGTTCCTGCCTTGGTGGATGTTACGACGAAGAAGGTCGTAAATAACAATTACCATCGTCTAACGAACTATTTTGAGGTTGACTTCCGTCCATTCCAAGCCGAGAATGCACCGGATCTTTATCCGGAAGCATTAAGAAAAGAAATTGATGATTTTAATGATTGGCTATTTCCAAATATCAATAATGCTCATTATCGCATGGCTTTCTGCAGATCTTTAGAGGCCTATCAGGAAGCCTTTGATGACTTCTATGATTCAATGGATCTTTTAGAAGAGCGTCTGTCTGGGAATCGTTTTTTGTTTGGAGATTATGTAACGGACAGTGATGTTCGATTCTTTGTAACGCTGGCGAGATTTGACACACATTATTACCGGAACTTAGGTCCGATAAAGAAACGTGTTGTAGATTACGAGAATATCTGGGGATATTGCAGAGATTTATATGGGATTCCTGCTTTCCGAAACAATACGTATTTCCGTGATTTTGCTAAAGAAAGTGTCGGAAAAGGGACGATTTTTGAATCCTACAATACACGTTTTGCTGATAAGATTGATTTTGAAGCAATCTGGTCTGCGCCGCAGGAGCGTAAGAAATTGAGTAAGACCCCCGAAGAAAAGTTTTTGCGCTATTTCAATTAATTGGAGGGGATATAAAGGGTAATCAATATGAAGGAAATGACAATGGTGTGGTTTTACCGATAATCGAAACAACATCTGTTAAATCCTTCATATTATATTGTAAAAAGAATTGAGGGCAGCAATGAATATTCATGTTGTACAGCCTGAGGATAACATTTACACCATAGCAGATCATTATGGGGTATCACCGGAAAGAATAATGGTCGAGAATGATATTTTTGACCCAGATAATCTAATTGTAGGAGAAGCACTCGTAATTATAAGACCAGTTCAGAGCTATATAGTCCAAGAAGGAGATACTTTAGAAAGTATAGCAAATTCCCAGGAAGTAGATATCATGGAGCTGCTCAGAAATAATCCAAATGCTTCAAATAGGCAGCTTTATGTAGGTGAAGAGCTGGTCCTTAAGTTTGAAGGAGCGAGAATAACGACAATCAAAGCGGATGGATTTGCTTATCCCTTTAATGATAGAGATGCATTACGTAAAACCTTACCTTATTTAACAAACCTTACAGTTTATGCTTATGAGATTACAAAAATGGGAAATCTGGTTGACATAGATGATCTGGAAATTATTCGGATTGCTAAGGATTATCATGTAGTACCGATTATGTATATCACTGTACCAATCGAAATGAATGGTGTTGATACGACGATTGCACATAACTTAATTTATGATCAGCAAATACAAATTAACTTCCTGAGTGATATAATGACCACTCTGCGTAACAAAGGGTATTATGGGATAAATATCAATACCCCCTATATACAGCCCGAGGATAGACAACCGTATGTAGAGTTTATTGATAAAATAACTAAGCTTCTAAATAACGAGGGCTATTCGGTTGCGATTACAATATCACCAAGTACCTTTGAGGCATCAACGGGGCTGATTTATGAAGGAGTGGATTATATTGGCTTAAGCCTGGCAGCAAATGAGGTATTATATCAACTGACATATACCTGGAGTATACCTAATAATCTACCCATAAGTGCGCTGCCTTTTCATGCGGTATTACAAACCTTGAAAAACGCAACCACGCTGATCCCTCCGAATAAATGTATGCTAGGACTTTCAAATGTGGGATATCTTTGGGAATTTCCTTTTTTTGCAGGAATATTTAGAGCAAATTTTTTAAATTATAATTCTGCCATTAGGCTGGCTAGTGATACTGACTCGGTTATAGAATTCAATGAGCCAACTCAGTCCTCCTACTTTCAGTATATTGACAATGATCAGGAATATATGGCATGGTTTAAGGATATTAGAAGTCATTTTCCTTGGATTTTGTACTCCCAGGAGTACGGATTACAGGGTGTATCAATCTGGAATGTAACATATTTTGTGACATATCTTTGGTTGGTTATTAATGCTGATTATGTGATTGAGAAATTAATATAGTTGGTATTATGTGATTCTGCTGCAGAATAAAAAGTAGTTGTTAGAATAATTATTAAAATAAGCCGCCCCTTCAGCATATGATATGCCCTGCCAAATAGACAGGGCATATCCATGAATCAGTGCGGCTTGTAGTTGTTTAAGCCTTCTTATAATTCTGAATATCACCCTGAGCATCATCTAAATTCAGGCTATTGTTACGTTTTGTAAATAGTGGTATAATATAGAAGTCAAATGTCTATTCAATACATTGAAAAAGCATGAATATAAACATCGTAATGATAGGAGACTGTTATAATGTTTGTGAATGAAAGATCAGAAAAAGTTGTTGAAAAAAAATCGTAGAAAAAGTTCAAGACAAATAAAGGTTGGTGGAGCATTAAGCATATTGTTTGGATTTATGGATTTGGGCTTCCTAATAAATTATGATCCGATGATAAGAGGAACCTTAATTTGCTTTCTAATTATTTTTTGTTTATCTTTGTATACATTAATAAGTGGTATTCGCAGTAAGATTTTGGGTGGAAAATTTGAAACTTATATCGAATTATTAAATGAGCGGGAAACACATTCTATCGATCAACTTGCACTCATGCTGAATGAACCTGCACCACTTGTACGGAAAAACCTTGAGAAATTAATTAAAAAGAAGCTTATCGCATTCGCATACATAGATGATGAAACAAATACCATTAGCAGAAGAACCTCTGAACCTCAACGATATGTAGAACATGACGCCACCATATTAAAGAATGCTCAGCATATGGTAGACGAACATCAATTGTTTGAAGAAAATTTAACGTCTGTATCGAAGGAGCCGCGGAAAGAAAAGGAGCAAAAAGTTCTCATCTGTGAAAGTTGCGGAGCTAAAAATACAATAGTTGTTGGAGATGTTACATCGTGTCAATATTGTGGAAATGGGCTTATAGTGTAAGTTGCTTTGCTCGTGTGTATAAATACGGTAACAAGAGTGGTGTAATCAGAAGTTGGAGAGGCTAAATTTTGTAAATATTGCGGAAATAGTCTTGCGGTATAAACCGCTATAATGACAATTGTAGCCATATAGTAAAGTAGATTAGAGTAATATAAGCATTAGTTATGGAACAACCACTTATGCTAAGGGAGTCGTGATATGTTACATAGAAAACAAAAAAATAGTGCAGTTTCCCGATACTACATCATAAGCTCAATTCAATCGGTGACAGGAGGATTCTTTGGTTTTATATTCGGTCTGACTACCATAAATAGCATATTAAATCTGGGGCGAACCGTTAAATCGGAGGCAGTAATTGTGAGCTTTGTTTTATTCGTGATATTTCTACTTCTTTTTATTCGAGGTATTAATAGGCAGCAATTAGTTAATCAATATTTCCGCTACATGGAATTGTTAAATCAAAGAAAGTCTTATTCAATTGATGAGCTTGCAGCTATCTTAAGTGAATCCCATAATATGATAAAATATAACGTAGAAAAGATGATTAAGGAGAATTTCTTTGAATACGTTTATATGGATGATAATACGAATAGGCTCATTAATACCATATTTGGTGAAGAGGAGCAGACGTATTCAAAGATGAAGTGGGAAACCGTAGAAGCTGCGACTTCGGAATCAGATGCAGAGGAAGCTGAAACTTTTGATGTGGTTGAGGAAGAGGAACCCGTTGTAAAGTCAGATCGTATGATTCAGATTGTCTGTATGAATTGCGGAGCACCGAATAAAGTTTACTCAAATTCAACTGCTGAGTGTATGTATTGCGGATCTATAATTAATTAAAAGGAGCATAAAGAAATATCAGGACAAAGTAAATAAAGAAAAAGTAAATAATAAAGACAGTAATATAAAGACATAGAAACAGTGAGAGGAGCTAATATTAATGGGTTTTTTTCTTTAATAAAAAATCAACTTCACATACTCAAACAAGCACCAGACAAAGAACAACGATTAACGGTAAGGAAGTATCACCGGATGATCCTGCTGTAAAAGAAATATTTGAGAATATGCAAAATATTATGAAACAAGCTATGTCAAATCCAGCGGATTTAGATCATGAGGTTGATGAAGTGAGTAATATATTTGAATCAATGGCATCATCTGCACCCCAGCCACAGACCGGGGTAAAGCAGCAGAGGGTCGTTGAATGTGAATGCTGTGGAGCAAAGAATACGATTGCAGCAGGAGAAGCAGCTATATGCAAATATTGCGGGAACGGACTAGAGGGTTAGTTCTTAAGCTTAGTTAAATGATAAATAAACCTACATAATTTATAAAGACCGTTACGGGACATTGAGTGCGTAACGGTCTTTCGGCTTTTAAACCTTAAGAGTATCCATCCTTTTACTTATATGTTCTAATCTTCTACAGGTTTTGCAGGAACTTTAAAATGTGGTTTTTTTGGATGTGCCACGCAATAAGGCGTGTCAAAGCCAACCTGATCAAAGGGTATCAGCCTGCGAAATTCTCCATCCTTCTCTGCTTGATTCAAAATATCTTCAAACAAGGGCTTTCTTACGCCGATAAACGGCTTAATATGTTCGTAGATATCCGGATCAAGACGTATGGCACCTGTTGGGCAAATCATAAAGCACCAAGCACATTCGTGAACATCATCACAGCAGTGTCCCTCACTTCCGAATTTCTGAGGAGTACATGCTAAATCAATATAATCCATGGTACAGTAATCCATACATCTGGAACATTTGGGATAAATACATTTCTCTGGGTCGCGAATTATTTTACCCTGGGGGTTACCATATTCTAAGAGCATATTAACAATGGCTACTGCCTGATTCTGATTTACTTCATTCTTGGGCAGGGGTGGAATTAATTCTATTTCACCGGCTGTAATTCGCTGACTCCGTTCTACCATTTCCTTACCGAAAGCTCTGGCTTCTGTCAGATCCTGCTCATCTGGGTGCCCAGCTGTATAAAAAGAGCGTAATACGAAATGCAGTATTGCGCTCTTTTTATG
>JAQZBD010000093.1 GCA_029239235.1 Herbinix sp. | reverse complement strand
ATTTATCAGTTTTCAATGTAGCCAATACGAAAGTTAAGAAGATGTTCCTTTTCTCCATATCACTTTCTTTGGCATAGTTTACAAAGTTATTCCTTACAAGGTAGTTATTCAAATGGGAACTATTTCCTGCTATTATACACTATTTATTGTTAAAATCAAACCGTATGTTGTGACATAGCCATTTTATTAAAGGGAATATTCAGCTTTTGCAATAATTTGGAATAGCTTTTTGCTGTTTATATCCACCATGTTTAATACTGATATACAATTTGAAGCAACTGAATTTCGTTGGGTTCTAAGATTGCTTCTAAATTCAGTACACCTTCTTTTGCGACACAGGTTCGCATGAAGATTCTGGGGATGCATACTTTCTTTAGATAATCGATGTCTTTTTGATTCATATGCTCATAGAAGTCCATGTTCATCCACTCGTCTTGGACACTTCCATGCTCTTTATTTATGGCGTGGGTTATTACCCGGTATGTGCCATTTTTGACATTGTTTATTTGAAAATTAAGCTTAACGTTTTCATTATCACTGAACATGCGATGTTGTTTTCGGATGTCAAGCTCATCCTCCGGTTTCATATAGTATTGATAATTAAAGTGCTTATAGTTGTGACAGGCAATATAGTAGTCGTAATGTCCGTTAGTTGTCACCATGCAGTTTTCATCTCTTCTTAACAGTAAGTCACCCATTTGGTTTAAGAAGTCCAGGGCGTAAAAGGCTGGTTTTCGAATTCCATCCTTGCTGATGAGACCTCCTCCGCCGTTTAGCAGCGCCTTGCTGTCATAGAAATCTCCGAAGCTGTCTGAGCCAACCCAGTACCCCATAACATCAGCTGATTCGATACTCTCAATCACATTTTTCATGATATATGCACCTTTAAAACAGCTGTCGTTCATAGAATTTCTTTGGGACACGGTGACATTCCACTCTGTTACATGAAGCTCTTTTACAGAGAATTTTATTTCCTCTAATACCTGTTTTGCCATGATTAATTGATTTTGAACGAACTTACTGTCCGTGGAATGCTTGGTAAAATGTTCTCCTTCTTCATCCCCCGGTACATAGGGGTATAGATAAAAGGATAGGAAATCCGGATGATTCTTGCGTTTTCCCCAGGACTCAAGGATTTCATAGAAGTTCTTCATACCAAATCGAATGGATAAACCGGCACCACCGAATTTTATTTTATGGGAAAAGGATTTGATGATATCATAGGTCATATCAAATAGTTCATAATAAAATGACGTACTTTTATTGTCATCCTCATCTTTCCAGAATTCAAAAAACCAGGTTTCCACCTCTTTTATCCCATATCGGTTCATGACATAGGACATGAAAGCAGGCATGAACTTCTTAAATTCTGTTTTACTTTCGAAGCCAACGCTGCTTTTTTCATTGATTAGCATATTATCTACTGAGCGTAACAGCTTTCTGGGCTTAAAGCCAATTTCTAGGTAGGGCTTCATTTTATTAGCTACCAGAAAATCAAATACTCTGCTGATGATATCAAAATTGTAATCACCCTTCGGGTTATTGATATCGATATACATGTCCTTACCCCATATATCCCAAAAACGGATATAGGTAAAGTTCAGATCATTCTTTAAAATCAAAATATGCTCCTGAATATCGGATCGGAGTAGGGCGCTGGCCTCTCCTATATTAATCATTCGGTTCCAGTTCTGATTATAGGCTTCTCCCTTTGCAGAATCTACAATGATATAGCGGTCTCCCTGCTCTGCTACTACCTCTGGCTTAATAGGATTCTTATCATAAAAGTCATGAATTCTTTTTTCAATAAGCTTCTTCTTGCTCTCTGAGGGCTCATTCACCTTTTTCTTAATCTTATCTTTTTTCTCCGCCTGATACTGAGAAGGCGTCGTATGGTATGCTTCCTTAAATGCCTTATTAAAGGCTGCTGTGTTAGCAAAGCCGTTATCCAGAGCAATTCTCGTAATTGAATGATCCGAATAAAGCAGTTCCTCCATGGCATGGTGGAGCCGCTCATTGTTTAAATAATCTACAAAGCTCATGCCCAGCTGCTTTTTGATATACTTGGAAAGGTAGGAATTTGATAAATACAGTTTATCGGCGAGGTCATTCAGGCTAATCGAGCGATTATAGTTAGCACGCATATAATTAACAATATCATTTAACCGGTTATCCAGACGTTCCTTCTTTTCCGAGTTAAACCGTTTATCATCCACATTGATTAAGAAATTACTATTGATGATGTGGAGAAGCTCATAATAAAGGCTATTTAAATAAACAATCCCCCTATTTTTCTTATCAAAATACTGATTGAGAATTTGCTTAATGATTCTTCTGACTTCCGTGTAAGCTTCATTTTTATCAATAACAGAATTACACCAAATTAAAATGAAATTGTTCTGAAGCAGTATACTTAACATTTGATAATTGATGTGAATGCAGCTGATTAGTACCTCCCCGCTGGAGGTATATCCATGCTTTTTGTTAGCATTAATGATAATAAAATCATCCTGCTGCATTGAAAAAACTTCATCTCCTATTGTCAGCTCTGCTGAGCCTTCTACTATATAAAACAGCTCAATATCCTGATGAAAATGAAGTGGTTCATAGGTATGGATATAGAAATCGAAATCCATAATCTCGCCATTTTTTAAGATAAAATCCTGCATCGTATTCTGCCTTTCTGTGCAAATTCTGTGGATATTGGAACATTCGTCAGCCGAAATTGTAAAGGGTAGTGTGCTAATATAGGTGGTGAGATGAATATGTGTGCAGATATATCCATCTGGACTTGCCTTTCCGTATAGTGTTCGCCAAATGCAGGCGACCACCATACGCCGGTCTGCGCCATCTGGACATATCTGCACACATATTCATCGCTGTAGTTTATTGATAGATTAGAACATCTCTTTATACAAGATGAATTAGCAGGCTAATTCACTTGTCTTGAACTATAATTACGAAATTAGCTTTATTATAAACATTATTGTTATACTTTGATTCTTCAATAAACCCCAGTGTTGCCAATGTTTATTCTGCCTATTATAGCTTACTATTAATTAAATTCCTCGATATATTGATTGTCCTTTGAGCAGGGCTGCCATTCCTCTAGGCCGTCGCTATTAGGATTCCCATGCTTCACAAAATTTGTCCAGTAGGTTATCATTTGTTCCGAGAGATTATAGTCTCTCTCTTCTAGGGGTCTCCAGCATCTGCTTAAGGTTCCGAACATATACCATAGTTCTGCTGAGTGGAAGGCACCCTTTTCATCTCCGGGCAGTTGTCTGGTGAAGTAGTAGACGTAGGAGGGTTTGTTACCTATCTCCTCTTGCTTTAGGCTCCAGTTGATACAGCCTTCATAAAGCTTGTTTTTTTCGCCATTTTCACATCCGATGTCATTCATGGTTGAACCTATCATATAGGGTATTTTAGGAGCGTGACCTTGGTCTACCACTTCTGTGTATCCTTCCACTAGTACATGTCCGTCAATGATGGGTGCGAAAGGAAGCTCTGGAAGTCCTCCCTTCGCGATGTACTTCATAAATAATTCTCCCGCTTTTTCATTCAGCTGCTTTGGAGATATTGCTCTTAGCTCTTCTAAGGAGTTGGCTCCTACTAGCTGTGCTAATTCTTCGCCTATTTTTTCTGCTTCCGGTAATCTTCTATCCTTCATAATTCCTGTTTGATATCCTCCGGCACTTTGAAGGATTGCTCTGCTGATTTTTCCTTTTGTTAGAGGTGATGATAGCAGAGTTTGTACGCTCATGCTTCCGGCAGATTGACCGAATATGGTTATGTTGGTGGGATCTCCGCCAAAGGCTGCTATATTTTCATAAACCCAGTCCAGGGCAGTTATTTGATCTAGAATTCCATAGTTTCCTGATCTGCCATATTCATTTTCTTCTGACAGCCAGGGATGAGATAAAAATCCAAGGGGTCCTAATCTATAATTTATTGTAACGAGTATGATACCTTTTTTACAGTATGCCTCCCCGTCAAATTCCATTTCATGTCCGTAACCTCCGCTAAAGGCACCGCCGTGAATCCAAAACGCCACGGGTACTTTTTCCGTAAGGTTTTTCGGCACCCAGATATTAAGGTAGAGACTTTCTTCACTTAAGGGCGTAATATAATCCGGGTTCCAGTAAAACTCTTTGTGATAAAAGCTCCCTTCCTCCGGTCTGTTTTGATCAAAGGTTGTTCCAAATTGTTCTGCCCGGTATACACCTTCCCAGGGCTCCAGCTTCTGAGGAGCCTTCCATCTTAGCTCACCAACCGGCGGCTTTGCATAGGGAATCCCCTTATATATTGTGTAGCCTTGCATACTAATCCCAGAAAGATCCCCACTTATTGTATGAACGATCTGATTTGACATATTAATACCTCCATCTATTTCTTCGTCAAAAGAGCACAAACCAGAAAGGTGTGCTCTTTTTCCCCCAACATTATTGTTCTAAAACTGCTGATAAACTTTCTATTTACTAGTATAGCTTTTTAGCCTGGTATTTTTCAATCGTCATAATTCCATAAAATAACATGCTATTTTTGTTCTATCTGTATGCCGACTTATTAATCTTCTAACAGCTCATTTACAAAATCTGCAGCTTCTCCAAAGGTTTTCTGTCTTCTGAAATTCATAAAAGGAATTTCTACCTCAAATTCATCCTCTAAATAAGTTGTAATCTGAGAATAGTGCACTGACTTTGCTTTGCACTCTTCAAAGGTGGTTGCTTCTGTAATTGCAGATTCCTCCATGCCAAATAAAGGTGCTGCACGGTGAATGATCTTTTTTAGTATTTCTTCTCTCATAATAGCCTCTCTATTCTAATCTAATACTTAATCTAATGTTTTTTGTCTAATGTTTTTTGAATTTTCCGCATTTGGTCAACCGATCCGGGAGCTTTGGAATTTTTCCGGAAGCCTTTTTGATTGCCTCATTTTCACATACTTCAAAGCATTTACCGCATTTCGTGCAATCAAGCTCATCTATCATATGGATATAGCCTGCCTTTCCTTCAATGCAGTTTTCCGGACAGACATCCAGGCAATCCTCACATCCGGTGCATAGTTCCGGATCAATGTAAATCGGTACAAAGGAGGAACAAACACCGGACTGGCATTTTTTCTTTTTTAAATGATCGTCGTACTCATCGTAGTAAGTTGAAATGCTGCTTAGCACGAAATCTGCCCCCGTACGTCCAATGGAGCATAGGGTACTGAAGGACGTGGCATCTCCGATTTCCTCAATTAGCGGGATGAACTCATTCTTTCCTTTTCCCTTGGTTATATCCTTGACCATGGAATGGATTTGGAGCAGTCCTTCACGACAGAAGGTACATTTTCCGCAGCTGATACTGCGTGACAGCGCCAGTCTCTTCTCAGCTTCATCAATGATACAGGCCGATTTATCTAGTATTGTAATTACACCATTGCCAAAGGTCATGGTATCCTTAACGGTATAATCCAGGGCTGCCACATCATATAATTTGGTGCCTATCTCAATTGCTCTAATCTCATCTCTTGATACTTGAAGTATGTCTGAGAGCTTCGTACCGTAGGGTACCTTCTGTAATTCACTTAACTGTCCGCCCTTTTCTATGGCTAGATATACGCTCGGCTGGTACTCTTTTGAAAATGCTTCCGCCAGAAAGAACATGGTCTCAAGATGGTGAATCACATTCTCTTCCTGAAGCCTGCAATCTACAAAATCCTCTGCAATAATAGCAATTCCCATGCCCTCCCATTGCTTTTCCAACGCTGCCTTTAATTCCAGCTCCTGAGCAGGTATGTAAAGCTCGGATTCCTTCGCACCAATCAGGTAGGAAGTAATCTGCATTCCCTGCAGTACCTTCCCCGGCTCCTTTTTTAGTAATTGCACTAGAACCTTCTTGGTGTCATTATTATTTAACGCTACTACCAACTTAACCAGAGACTGTTCTGAATCTTCTGCGCTAACAAAAGAATTCCAGTTGTCAGCCAGGCTTTTATTATATACGCCGTATTCTCTAAGACCCAGCGCAGCAATCTGTTTCATTGCTTCTTCTCTGCCTAATTGTTTTACTACATCTATCGCGCTTATGATTCATTACCTCCTATCTTGTCGGTATAGTCACTTCCTGTATAATCACTCCAAATTCTTGGCTCCTCTAATTGCAGTCTCAGATCACATTGGAGGCATCGATTTGCTTCGTTGCAGATCTTCTCAGAACAGATTCCCAGATTAACCAGCTTAAAATTATCCTTTCGGTCGGAAGCTGGCAGTACCTCTGCTTCTATCCGATGTAACCCGGCAAAGCCTTCGATTTGCCCGATATAGGGGTTTGCCTTATGCTCCGGAGCCAGCTTCTCTGTAATATCACCGTCACCTCCTAAATAGAGATCAATTTCACTTGCTGCTTCCCGGCCTGAGGCGATGGCTTTTACTACGGACTGAGTTCCATAGATAGCATCTCCCGCTGCAAAGATTCCAGCCACCTCGGTAAGCTTTGAATCACTCATTGTAGCAATCAGGTTTCCTCTACCTATCGCAAGCCCTGCTTCTTCTGTAATATCAGGTCGTTGACCTACGGCAAAGATCACGGTATCAGCAACAATATGGTGCTCGGAGCCTGCCTTCTTTACAATGACTGGTCTTCTATTCTCATCGAAGGTAAAGGACTCTACTTCACAGAAATCCACGCCGTTTACCCGATCCTCCCCACAGATTCTCTCAAAGGTACGTGCCGGATAGATATGAATACCCTCTTCCTTCGCCTGTACAATTTCTTCCTCATCCGCTGGCATCTTATCACGAGCTTCCAGACAAGCCAGATGCACCTCCTCCGCTCCCAGCCGTTTCGCTGTTCGTGCACAGTCAAAGGCTACATTGCCGCCGCCAAGAACGATTACTTTCCTGCCCATTCCAGTAGCTTCTTCCATACTGGCATTGCGTAAGAAGTCTGCATTTAGCAGTACTCCCTGTAATTGATTACCCTCTAAGGGAAGTCGAACTCCCTGATGAGTTCCTATCGCCAATAAAACAGCGTCGTATTCCTTTCGTAACTCCTTCGGCTGATCCACTCTTATACCCAGTTCTATCTGAATGCCAGTCTCTGTGATTACTGCTGCCTCTTCTTCTACGATTGATCTCGGAAGACGATAGGATGGAATCCCATAGCGCATCATACCTCCAAGCTCTGGCAAGGCTTCCTTAATGGTTACTGAATGTCCCTGTTTCCTCAGGTAATATGCGGCTGTCATTCCTGCCGGACCGCCTCCCACAACACACACCATTTTCCCTGTGTCAGGTAATTGCTTTCCTTTGCCCTTCCAATAGAAGCCGGTATCCTGCTCGGCTGCGTGGCGCTTTAGATTACGGATAGATACCGGTTCGTTCAATGCATTTCTCTTACAATCCAGCTCGCAGACATGACTGCAGATATAGCCAAGTGCTTTTGGAAATGGAAGTCTCTCACGAATGACTGCTGTCGCTTCATCAAATTTTCCTTCCTTTGCATATCTAACATAGGTCGGAATATCCGTATGTGCCGGACAGGCATAGCGACAAGGGACATAAGCGTCCTCTTTCTTCTTTCCACCTGCGATTAAGGATATCTTGTCACGGATGGAGCCTGTCGGACATACCTGGGTACAGGCATTACAGAAGCGGCAATTGGAATCTGCCAGGAGCTTATTTTGTAATGTTCCTACATAGAACTCCAGCTCTTTCTTCTGATAGCTCAGCACTTTAACTCCTCGTACATCATTACAAGCACGTACGCAGCGTCCGCATAGCACGCAGCGGTTCATGTCATGGTCAATCAACGGATTACCATCCTCCACTTTGATTCCCTTAGAGCGGTGCTTCATTCTTGCTGTGTTCGCTCCTATATATTGAATCAGAGACTGCAACTCACAGCACCCATAATTGGGACAGGTGGAGCATTCCTCTGGGTGACCCGCGAGTATTAATTCCAGTGCCAGATTTCGAAGTTTCCTGAGACGGTCACTATTTGTGTTAATCTTTAATCCTTCCTTTGCCTTTAGGGTACAGGAAGTCACCACCTCTGTTTCTCCTTCCGCTTCCACGATACACATGCGGCAGGAGCCCAGCGCTTTTAAGCTGGGATGATGGCACAGATGCGGAATATAAATACCCGCATCCAATGCACAATCCAATACATTTTTATTCTCCGGTACCTCTAGACGAATACCGTCTATAATAATGTTAACCATTACGATTACCTTCTCCTTTTGACTAAGCCCTACATTTAGTTCATAACCCAGACCTATTCCTCTACATATTCAGCAGCGCTCATGCCTGCGATACGTCCGGTGTTTACAGCAAAGCCCATAGAATTGCCGGGAAGCAGGAACATATAGCTATCATCATAGATATTACAAGCATCCGTTCCTGCACAATATAGACCAGGAATTGCCTCAAATTCATCTGTGATTGCTTCACAGTTTTCATTGATTCTAACACCACCAACAGTTCCATAACCACCGGGGCGTACCTTTGCACAGTAGAAAGGTGCTTTAGAAAGTGGTCTTAAATATTTCTTCTCCTTGAAGAACTCTTCATCCACACTATCGCAATAATCATTATAATCATCCACGGTATTCACTAAGCTTTCCACATTGATGCCTGCCTTCTCTGCCAGCTCCTCAATGGTATCAGCAACAAAGAAATCTTTGGAGCCATTCTCCTGCGCAATCTTAATTCCCTCGTAGAAATCAGAGACATCCGGGTTCGTTCTAACCAGGCTTACCACATCTACACCGTTACGGATATATGCCTTTATGATTGAGGTATCCACAATACTGTAGCAAACCTTATCCTTTTGATGACTAACCACATTGGACAGATAGGTTGCATTCTGCATATGGTCTTCATTCATCACACGTTTACCCAGCTTATTTACCAATAAATTAGGCTGACTGAACACATTGGATACGCCTTGTGGAAGTTCATCACAGCCCTCAATATTTGCAGCCATCTCAATGCGGACAGGAGTCTTTCCGGCACCGGCTTCCCAGGCCATCTTCAAGCCATCTCCCACAAGTCCCGGGATTGCAAAGTTGAACATATCAACACCTTGGGTAAAACCTGTCTCCTGCTTAATCAACTCCTTGTTTGCTCCGGCTCCGCCGGTACAGATAATTGCTGCTTTACAGGAGATCTTAATCTCTTCTCCGTTTTTATTAACAGCCAATACGCCGGCTACCTTTCCCTCTTCGATCAAAAGCTTTTTTGCCGGAGTCTCCATCATGAAACTAACTCCCAGCTCCAGTGCTTTGGAATATAACGCTTTATTCATAAAGGAAGCAGCTCTTGGTCCAATGGATCTGTCTGTCTTAACAATATGCCAGGTTGCCTCTGATTTTGGGAAGTAGCGGAAGGCTCCTTCAAACTCAACTCCCAGATCCTCCAACCATTCGATGGTTTCTGCTGACTGCTCGAAATACCGCTTTACCAGCCTTGCATCCACCATGTAGTGAGTGTATTCCATAAACATGTTAAAGGCCTTTTCTACGGAGATGTCAATCATCTGCTGTTTCTGATATTTTGTACCGATTCCAAGAGGTCCCATACCCATATTGGCTGCACCGCCTACAGTTGCAGCTTTTTCCAATACAATAACACTTGCACCATCCTCTGCAGCCTGTACAGCAGCACATAGACCGGATGGTCCTGCAGCAATAACTACGATCTGTGTATCATAAGTTTTCATAAAATATCTCTCCTTCTACTCCTCGAAGTACTTCGAAAAACTCCCACAAGCAACCCGTTCAAGGATATCGTCGGGACGTTTTCAAAGTTATTCTTAAATAAGCGCTATCATTAAATGACTTTTACTTCATTTCTAACCGTTACATTTCTATCGATAAATAAATTCCCCATCCTGATACTTAGGAGGTATCACAGGAATCTGAAGGAAGGAATTATACTTTCCTCCGGTATGTATGATGTGCTTTCCTTGATTATCAGCTTCCCATTGTAAGGGCTCAAACCAGCCTTCACGGATATAGCGACCCGAGATCTGAACCCGGATCTGCTGTCCCTTATGCCAGATACGGCTGGTAGGCCAAATCTCAATATCCACAGGAACAATCTCACCCGGTGCCAGCTTCTCGCTGCAGGTATGAGCTTGAACCGGCTGAAAATCCGTTGAAAGCTTTTCATCTAATTTACGCCTTGAAACTCTCATCTTGCCCCAGGCTCCTGGATGGGCTTCTCCAAAGATTGTGATTGGCAGCCATTCTCCCTCCGTACTTAGTTTTTGAATATTAATAAATAAGTCCATGTCGTCATGACCCTCTGCCTCTACCCACAAGCGAAGCTTCATGAATCCGGTCAGCTCTGTTTCCTCTTCAAAGCGATAGTCAAAGCATGCCTCTTCGGTTGCTCCCTCATAATCAATCTTGCTATCCGTATTAACCGGTGCTTTTTTCATTGATAAATCGGAGGCATCCAGATATAATTTCTGATATTTGGTTCTCTTGAGAGGGAAGCTATCCTCGGGACGATCGGTCTGATAATCAAAGTCATAAGCATCCTGCACCTCGATACGAACCTTTGGTGTCAGCTCCCAGCCATTTCTCTCAAGCTTCAGATAGCGGTCAAAGAATTTCTCCAGTTCTGTAAGATATTTATTGCAATATGCATCCGGCCATTCAAAATTACGGTGAGCACGAAGCCATTTTTTTGAGGACTTTGTTTTTCTATAGCCATTGATGGAACCTCTTAGGTGGAAATGATTCCAGCAAGCTGTTACATACACAGGTATTTTGATTGAACTCCAATCAGGATCCTTATCCTTCCAGTAAGCACAGTCAATGAAGGGGTATTTCTGAGCATTCAACACCATATTATCTACATAGTTATAGCCTACTGCATCACGTAGCACCATGGATACGAAAGCGTGAGCAGGAATACCTCCTTCATAGAGGGACTCCCGGTACATATCACTGGTTCCCTCCCAGGGTGCGATACATGCCAGATGAGGAGGGCACTGAGAAGCGATTCTCCACTGGGTCATAGCTACGCAGGAATTACCGGACAATGCAACCCTTCCGTTACACCAGGTCTGCTCTGCCGCCCATTCAATAAAGTCATATCCATCCCTGCCATCCTGGGAGCCGAAGCAAATGAAGTCTCCTTCGGAATGACCAATACCACGAGGATCTACATTAGCTACTGCATAGCCCCTGCGGCACCAGTATCCCGGGTCAGCACTTTCAAACTTTGACATATTTGATACGGTCTGGGGTGGTACGCCCATAATCTGCCACTCGCTCTGACCATCAAAGGGTCGTTTTCCGTAGAAGCTCCAGGAAACAATCAGCGGTACAGGACCTGCACCAACTGGTCGATAGATATCTACGTAGATCTTAACTCCGTCACGCATCGCCACCGCTACATCCTGCATGCACTCAATGCCCTCTTCCGCGATGTAGGTTCTCGTATTCAGAGGCGCCAAATATTTATACAACATTCTTGTGTCAGGGTCCATAGCTTCTATCTCTTCCTTTTCAGCCGGACGAATCATTTCTGTAAATACTACATCCACCATCTCCCCGCACATCTCAACTTGTTTTACTTTACGTTCTAATTCAGACATGTCACTTCTCCTTTTTGTGCAATTCTAGCTTAATATTAGCTCTATCTTCTTATGCTTCTAACAGCTTTCTATTCAATGCAATAAAATGCTTTAGCTGTATCTCAGAGTCTAAGGTATAATCAAAATGATGCCCCTCATATTCACTTGCAATGTAACCCTGAAAGCCCAGATCACGAATGGTTGGAATTAATTCCTCGAATGGGATGCATGGGTCATGCTCATCATTATCAAGATAATAGAATTTCCCATGGATATAGAAGCAGCAATCAATGGTATCCTTGATCTGGCTGATCTTCGCTGGCGCCGAGAACTTGCCGAACATCTCCTCGGCCGTATGTATCTCAATCTGATTAAAGCCTCCTTGTTTTACTGCGGCTATCTTAAGGCTGATATCTTCATCCTTTTGGTGTAGGGCTACGATTTCTTCCAGTTTCTCCGGTCTGCAGCCGAATTCCAGAGCCTGATTTAAATAAAGCTGATGAGGCATGGTCTGATAGATACTAAAGTCAATAACATAGCCTAAATATCCCTTACCTTCCCCCTTCATAATCTCAAAGAATTCCTTCCACACTTCAACCTCAGGATGATGAGGATGATGCATCTCAATGGTCAGCTTCATATTCAGCTGCTTGCAATAAGGAATCATCTTGCGGAAAATAGCAGGTGAAATAGCATGCTGGGTGCGTACCATCTGAAAGCCCGCTTTCTTTGCATAGATCATATCATTGACGGTATACTGAATAATTTCCTCCTCCGTCAAGTCACGGTCTGAGCGGATTCCCATATCAATATAGGCACTCCAGCATACCGGTTCCAATTCATATTTGTTTAATAAGCCTTTTAACTCATCTATCCATTCATCGGAAAGATAAGGGTACTCCGGTGCCATCTGTGCGGGAATGATCTCCACTCCCTTATATCCCATATCCCTTGCTTTTCTTAATACACCTTCTAAATCCAGCTTTTCATGGATATATTCCGTAGAAAAGCTATATAATGTGATGCCAAATTTAATATCACTCATTATTTTTCCCTTTCTGAACATTCTGACTTTGTGCTAGAACCAGAAATACTATGGCTTTGCAGGAGTAAATTTGTTTACCCGAAAATATACTGGACTCATACGCAAAAGTCACACTGTTCCAACGATCTGTTTACTGTGCCGCCAACGTCTCCGTAACATCACTATCCAGTACTAAATATTCACCGAAATAGCCTGTGTAAGGGATACGGTGCTTCATATAGGCATTCACTTCATGCTCTCCGCTGCTGATGCCTCCGGCTTTCCTAACCTGTATGGTAGCCTTATCACGTACAAACCAGTATTCTTTAAAACAGTCCTTCAGCTCATCCAAGAGAAACTGCTTATTGTTCAAGCAGAAATACACATCATTCTTCGGTATTTCTTCTCCGTCCACGCAAAAGCTTAAATCTTCAATACAGCTCAAAAAGGTTCCCCTATAAGAAGGGTATTTCACTTTGAATTCATATCCAATTACCACATCTTCAACTGTTGTATTTTTGATTGCATCGTTGCAGATAAATATTTTGTTATATGCTTGAAAATCCATATTCCAACCTTTCCAGCCGCTCTTAGCGGCATTTATATTGCATCTTATAAAACTTAAAAAGTGGCCGAATTGAATAACAATTCGGCCACCTCTTTCATGTTATTCATGATTCCTTGATTATCATAATAACACTATACCTAATTCACTTTTTTGATTCATCCTCATCTTAGTCCAGTCACTGTCAAAACCTATCATATTATTTAATTTCCGCTTGATTCTTTATGAGAAAAATCAATAATATTAAGATTTTGTTATTTATATGAACCTTTTTCAACTTCATCTATAACAGTCCCTTCATAATCTTCCGTCATAGATTCATAAACAGCATATTCAAATCCCAATGCGAACTAACTACTGATACTGGTTAACTATTTTATATAGTTCGTAGCGATTCGTTCAAAGGGTATTTCTCTTTCCTGAAGCGGAGCCGCAGGATATCCCAAGATGATACCGGAAACCGGTGTAAAGCCCTCCGGAAGCTCTAATTCTTCTAATATTTCCTGATCAGCATTTAACGCGGCAATGCATCCAAAGATGTACACACTTCCAAGCCCCAGCTCTGTTGCTGCCAGGCTCATGTTCTCAATAACACAGCCTGCATTTGCATAGGCTACCGGATTCACTGCATTACTGGATATAACGATAAAGGTGGGTGCTCCGTATAACGGATTTGCATCTGGTTTCTGAACAAAATCAGCTGCAGATTT
>JAQZBD010000323.1 GCA_029239235.1 Herbinix sp. | reverse complement strand
GCGAATCTAAAGCCGGAGTTGGTGATGGAAGCATTTTACGAGGAGCTTGGAATTCCTTTCGAGAAATTTGCATGGCAGGTACATCGACTGGAAACCTATACAAAGGATGAGGAAACAGGAAAACTGGCAACCTTGAATCAAGTGTCTCGATAATATAAAGAATATGAATGCAGGTGCCGTTAAAGGGCAGATGGAGGTTAGAATGGAGAATAAATTAGTTATAACGAAAAAAGATAACAAAATTATTTCTGCGTTCTTTGAAGGCAAGGATATGGTTCAGGTTTCGCTGAATGCGTCTGAGGAAAAAGGCATTCTTGGAAATATCTATCTGGGTAAGGTGAAAAATATTGTTAAAAATATAAATGCTGCATTTATTGAAATAGAAGACGGCAGAATGTGTTATTACTCCCTGGGAGAAAACCGTTATCCGATTATGGCTGTAAGTGGGGAGTATGATTCGCAGGAAGCTGCTTTGAATGAGATTAAGGTTAAGACGGGAGATGAATTAATTGTCCAGGTAGTCAAAGAGGATATTAAAACAAAGGCTCCGGTGGTCAGCTCCAATCTTAACTTTACAGGAAAATATGTTGCCTTAGCCTATGGAAAACCTGCCGTAGGTGTTTCAGCAAAAATTACCGAGGAGAAGGAACGCAAACGTCTGAGGGATATTGCAAAAAAACACCTGACGAAGGAATATGGTTTTATTGTACGAACCAATGCGGCCTTTGTGACGGAAGAGCTGCTGGTGGCAGAAATTAAGAATTTGATTTCATCCTATGAGAATATTCGCCGTTTCGGAGTCCATAAAAATCGGTTTTCCTTATTATATCAAACACCTCCAAGTTATATCTGTGATATCCGTGACAGTTATACAGAGAAGGTTGAAGAATTTGTTACTGATGATGAAGAGCTTTATGGACATATGAAGGAATTTCTAGAAGCATATCAACCGGAGGATTTAGGCAAATTACGATTATATCAGGATGATCTGCTTAGTCTCTCCAGCCTTTATGGAGTAAATGATAAATTAAACGATGCGATTCGTTCCATGGTTTGGTTAAAATCAGGTGGGTCTTTGGTCATTCAGCCAACGGAAGCCTTAACGGTGATTGATGTAAACACCGGTAAGGCAGTGGCTGGCAAGAAAAAAGTACAGGAAACCTTCTTAAAGGTTAACCGGGAGGCTGCCAAAGAAATTGCAAAGCAGATCAGACTTCGTAATCTGTCCGGAATTATCATTATAGATTTTATTGACCTTGAGCTAAAGAAGGATCAGGATTTACTAATGACGGAATTGGCAGAGTATTTTAAGAAGGATCCTGTCAAAACAACTTTAGTCGATATGACAGCCCTCGGTCTTGTAGAGGTGACCCGGAAAAAGGTGAGAAAACCTCTTCACGAACAGCTGGAGGAACTTAAGAGGAAGCCCCTTTCGGAATAATGGAAAGCGTAGGGCTGTCAGAGGATTTTTCTGTTACAAAGGAAGGATTTATATGAACAAGACAAATGTGATGCGGTTATTAGAACAAGCCGGTATCCCATATAATGCTATAGAATATGAAGTAGATGAAAATAACTTAGGCGGAGAGCACGTGGCAGATTTAATTCATATACCTCCGGAACAGGTATTTAAGACCTTGGTGGCGAAAGGGGAGAAGAAGGGCTTTGTCGTATTTTGCATCCCTGTCAACCTGGAACTCGACTTGAAAAAAGCAGCCGCTTTGATCGGAGATAAAAAAATAGAGATGCTCCATGTAAAGGATTTGCTCGCAACGACAGGATATATTCGTGGTGGATGTTCTCCCATTGGTATGAAGAAAAAATTCCCCACCTATTTTGACGAGACAGCTATGTTATATGATGAGATAACAGTCAGTGCCGGGGTGAGAGGCTGCCAGCTTTGTATACCTGGCGAGAAGCTTATTGAATATGTTGGTGCTACATTATGTGATTTAACGGCTTAACTTAGGAAGGCTGCTACGGAAAAATAGAAGGTTTATGAAGTGAGCCTTGTATAAGCCATGGATCGGAGGGAAGTCTATGTTTCAAAAGGTGAATGGTATTGAACTCTACTATGAAAAAATGGGTCAGGGAACTCCCATTATTTTGCTTCACGGAAACGGAGAAGAACATAAGATCTTTCAACAGTTGATTCCAAAATTAGCTGAAAGCTATACGGTGTATGCAATTGATAGCCGTGGACACGGAAGAAGTACGCAGGTAAAGGAACTGGATTATGTTACGATGGCGGATGATATCGTAAAATTTATCGAGGCCTTGAATTTGAAAAACCCAATTTTATACGGCTTTAGTGATGGGGGTATCTTAGGGTTACTTCTGGCTGCACGATATCCTGGATTGTTATCGAAGCTAATCATAAGCGGTGCAAATACTAAGCCAGATGGAATTAGAACCTGGTATTTCAGAAGTTTTCAATTGATCTATCTGTTTACGAGAAATCCTAAATACAAATTAATGGTGACACAACCGAATATTGAGGATGAGGAATTGGCTAACATAAGGATAGAAACACTGGTTCTGGCAGGCAGTAAGGATATGATTCAGGAAAAGCACACCAGGCATATAGCAGAATGTATCCCAGGGAGTTCACTGCAAATTCTTGAAGATGAAGATCATATGAGCTATGTTTATGATAATGAAAAGCTGTATAAAATAATTAAGCCCTTTCTCGATAAAAAAGAAGAGAAAACTAGGAGTTAGGTTGAAGTTAGTTAGCAGTTTTTAGCGGAGGTGCCAAGATGTACGCAATTATTGCAACTGGTGGAAAACAGTACAAGGTAGCGGAAGGCGATATCATTAAAGTTGAAAAGCTCGGAGTAGAAGGAACAACTTTTACTTTCGATCAAGTGCTTGCAGTGAACAAAGATGACAAATTAGTAGTAGGTAGCCCTACTGTAGCTAATGCAACTGTAGCAGCAACGATTGTTGAAGATGGCAAGAACAAGAAAGTTATTGTCTACAGATACAAGAGAAAGTCCGGATATCACAAGAAAAATGGTCATAGACAGCCATATACCAAGGTAAAGATTGAAAAGATCAATGCGTAATAGGGAATGAGATATGATTAAAATATCTATTTTCAAAAATGCAGAGAATTTGATTACAGGCTTTCGGCTGGCAGGGCATGCTAATTTCTCCGAACACGGCAGTGATGTTGTATGTTCAGCAGTTTCGGCTTTAGTAATCAACACAATTAATTCTATTGAAACCTTTACTTCAGACCGGTTCAAGTTAGAAGAGGATGAGAAGGACGGTATCATAGAATTTCATGTGGATTCACCAATGAGCAGCAATGCAAATCTTTTATTGAGTTCCTTAGCTTTAGGGCTTCAGGGCGTAGCAGGTGAGTATTCATCCAAATATATTAAGATAATTCAGGTGGATTCCAATTAAAGTAGGTAAATAGCAGATGATATAGATTCATTTGTAGGTCAGCAAGCGGATTCGTTTGTTAATTAGAATGTAGGAGGTGTAGAACATGTTAAGAATGAACCTTCAATTTTTCGCTCATAAAAAGGGAGTTGGTTCTACCAAGAACGGTAGAGATTCCGAGTCCAAGAGATTGGGTGCAAAAAGAGCAGATGGTCAATTTGTTCTTGCAGGAAATATTCTTTACAGA
>JAQZBD010000092.1 GCA_029239235.1 Herbinix sp. | reverse complement strand
CTATTTCATAGACGGAACGAAGGGCTGCTTCCATAACTCCCCCGGTGGTTCCAAAAAGTGCCGCTGCACCGGTCGAGATACCAAGAGGTGAATCATACTCACTCTCTTCTAGCATGTTAAAATCAATTCCCTCGTGACGAAGCATCCTTGCCAGCTCTCTAGTAGTCAAAACTACATCAACATCCTGATAACCACTGGACCACATCTCCGGGCGGATTGCTTCTGTTTTCTTAGCGGTACAGGGCATGATGGATACCACATAGATATCCTCTGGTGCGATGCCGCTCTTTTTTGCATAGATGGTCTTCGCAACCGCTCCAAACATCTGTTGGGGTGACTTACAGCTTGATATATTCGGCAATAATTCAGGATAGTATTTCTCTGCATAATTGATCCAACCCGGACTACAGGAGGTAATCATGGGTAGTACACCGCCGTTTTTCATTCGATCCAGCAGCTCATGCCCTTCCTCCATAATTGTTAAATCCGCTGAAAAATCCGTATCGAAGACCCGGTTAAAGCCTAAGCTGCGAAGAGACGCCACTAATTTTCCTGTTTCTATTGACCCGGAAGGCAGGTTAAATTCTTCCGCGATAGATACACGCACCGAAGGTGCGGTCTGAACCACTACATGCTTTCTGGGATTCGCTAGTGCTTCCCATACACGATCCGTATCGTCCTTTTCATGAATTGCTCCAACAGGACAGACAGCGGAACATTGACCACATAATACACAGCCCACCTCTGACAGATTCTTGCCGTATTCCGGTGAGATCATAATTTCCGTGCTGCGGTTATGACTATATAAAACTCCCACCTCCTGGGTATGATGACAGACTTCTGCACAGCGGCCGCATTTAATGCATTTATTAGGATTACGCACGATTGAGGGTGTTGAGGTATCCAGGGGATACGCATTGTTGGTCTTTGCTCCCTGAATAGAGTTGATACCAAACCTGGCGGCTATTTGCCTTAATTCACATTTCTCATTTCTGATACAGGTTAAGCATTCCTGTGGATGATCCGCAAAGATCAACTCCAGGATAGTTCGCACCGTCTCTCTGACCCTGGGGGAATTCGTTGTAATTTTCATGCCATCTCTTACAGAGGCCGAGCAGGAAGCCACAAGATTTCTTACGCCTTCCACCTCTACGACACATACACGGCAATTTGCCTTTACTCTCTGATCCGGGTGATGGCACAAGGTAGGCAGATAGATTCCGCTCCGCTTTGCTGCTTCCAGAATCGTGATGTTCTCCGGAACTGACACGGTTTTCCCATTTAACATTATTTCAACATTTCCCATTAGGCGGTCTCCTCCTCACCATGGCTCTCCTGTTTGCATGCGGCAAGATACTCCTCATGAAAATACTCCAAAGATGACTTTAAGCTGTTTCCTGCTGCCTGACCAAGCCCACAGAAGGAAGCCTCCTGAATAGCTCTGGTATAGCGTTCCAGTAAAGCCATATCACCTTCTACCGCTGCTCCTGATAATAATTTATTTAATATTACATTTGCCTGCCGCAATCCTTCTCTGCAAGGAGTACATTTGCCACAGCTTTCATGTAAAAAGAATTTTACACGATTATGAACATTGGGAAGAATGGAACGGGTATCATCCACAAAGGTAATACCAAAGGGAACTTCAATTAGCCCGCGGTTCACCACATCCCCGGAAAGTGAGATCAGCTTGGTTCCTGTACTATCTACGGTACCAATAGAACGGTACCACTCGGCTCCCTTCTCTATGATCTTAGGTATGTTCGCTAAGGTTTCTACATTATTGATTAAGGTTGGCTTATTCCAGAGGCCGGACTGGGTAGGATAGGGCGGTTTTACACGGGGACGGCCTTTTCTGCCCTCGATGGAGGATAGTAACGCAGTTTCTTCACCACAGAGATAGCTGCCCGCACCTGAGAAAATCTCCAGCTTCAGGCGAAAACCGCTGCCAAGGATATTCTCTCCTAACAATCCTGCATCTTCAGCTTTTTTGATGCTTTCTCTCAATATCTCTTGCACCTCCGGGTACTCATGCCGTACATAAATATATCCATGCTCTGCTCCTGCCAAGTATGCTGCAATTGTAATTCCTTCTATCACCTGGAAAGGTACATGAGTCATGATAAAACGGTCTTTGAAGGTTCCGGGTTCTCCTTCATCCGCATTGCATATGATATACCTGTCGGTTTCCTCATTTTTTCTTACCATTTCAATCTTTGAAGCGGTGGGAAAGGCTGCTCCTCCTCTTCCTCTTAAGCCCGACGCTTTTAGTTCTTTGATAGAATGTTCCGGCTGCTGCTCCAGGGCATTTTTTAAAGCAACATACCCTCCTCTGAGCCGATAAGCAGTTAAGTCAACATACTCTTCGATTATATTAAAAACCAAATTCTGATTATATACACCCATAGCTCTGCTCCTTTCGAAAACTGTTAAGCACCGAAACTACAGATTCCGGTGTTAGGTTTCCATATAAAGTGTCATCCACTTTGATGGCAGGTGACATAAAGCAGGCCCCCAGACAATTCACACTTTCCAGAGTAAAAATTCCGTCCGGCGTTGTCTGTCCAATGGTAATCCCCAGTTCCTGTTCGATTGCGTTGTGTATTTCTTCTTTTCCTGCATTTTCACAGGGTGAGTTTGTACAGACCCTGATTAGATGCAGCCCTCTCGGCTTTAGTGATATTTCACTGTAAAAGGATGCAGTTGAATAGACTCTGCATCTGGATACCTCAAGTATCCTTGCAATCTCATTCACGGCTTCCTCGCTAAGATACTTCCCTGGTGTTGCATCTTGAATCGCAAGCAATACCTGTAATAACGGAGCCTTTTTTTCACCAAGCTGCTTAATTATAAATTTAATTTCAGCTGTTCCCATATGTTAATTCCTCCTCCGATGAAATGACACATGGCTCCATTAAGAAAAGCTTTGGTCGACTGTATTGTGGTATCCTATTCGCAATACAGTACGTCTTTTCCTAATAGAGCCAAATGAAGTATTGGATGAGATAATTGTAATATGGCAGAGCTCCCAGGGTCAACGTAAGTTTATCTGTCAAATAAATTGTTGATGTCACCATCAAAATATCGCTAATGGGTTAACGAAGAATGTTAGAAACGTATCACAAAGGTGCAAAAAAGAGCATTTATCTTTCCACATTTTTGCTGGTAAGATAAATGCTCTATGTAATTATGTGTTTTTCTTATGAGAGATAGGTGGTTGTTCCAAATTCGCCTTATTCTCTTTGTGTTTATATCCAAGCACCATGAGACTGTCACTCAGATGGATGTTCTCAACTACAACTGATTTGGGAACCTTGAGCTCCACGGGAACAAAATTCCAGATCGCAGTTATTCCCATCTCAACTACAAGACCTGCTGCTTCATTTGCGTGGGATGCAGGTACCGTAATTGCAGCCAGATCAACCTGATTGTTACTGATAAATTCCTGCAAGGTATCCACATGCAGCACCTCAATATCCCGGATTTTCTTTCCCACAACCTGAGGATTAATATCAAAGATTGCTACAATCTTGAATCCATTTCTTTCAAAATTAGTATGCTTGGCCAGAGATTGACCCAGGCTTCCCCCTCCTAAGACAATTACTTTTCTCATAACATCAAGTCCGAGAACATTTGCTATCTCCTTATGCAGCACTGACACTTCATACCCATAACCTTGTAAACCGCTGCCCTCAAAACTGGAAAAATCCTGCCGTACCTGTGATGCCGTTATTCCCAGCCATCTACTTAGGTCATTGGAGGAAATTCTATTTACCCCAACCTGCAGCAAGGTTGACAGATACCGATAATAGATTGGCATACGTTTTATAAATGGGGCTGAATACTTTTTCGTTTCCTTCATTTCTTTCACTCCATTCAATATAATACAAGCTATGAGAAGCTGCTTGTGAACCTCTCGTAAAATGCGCAGCTTTTGCGCTGTAAATCCACGCTTATTGTCATCACAATAATACAATCTACTACTACAAAAGATGTCATGTTTTACATGATTTATGGATACATTTTACCTTGCATCTGGAGATTCGTCAACTAGTATATCTTCACTGCTGCTGATTCTAATTTTATCTTAGCAAATAATATACTCTTTCCTTGCGTATAAACTATTCTTGAGATATGAAATATTCAAACATCTCGTAGTTTAATTTCATGCCTTCCATAATCTCTGGCGGAAGAATAGCGCGAGCCACAAGCTTTAACCCTGCTTCCGGCTCATCGCATCTTCTTAAATGAGCATAATCACCATCGATTTGTTCCACGATGTATTGATAGCTATTCATTCTCTTTCTCCCTGTAGCTGGCCAACAGTTCTTCAATCTTTGGAGTACACCGTCTTCCTCCGCAAGGACCGGAACCGGCTCCTGTTGCTTTTCGAACCTTTTCCACGGTGTCTGCTCCATTTTCAATTGCCCGTTTCATTGTGGATCTGGGAATACCCTTGCAAATACATACTTTTGTCATCTTATCTAAAATTTCAGAGTTCACGTCACTCATATAATGTCTCACTTTCTTAGTTGTTTTAGGTAATAGCGATACTAAACAGCCAGTGAATTTTAATATCATATTCTGCCTATTAATTACCTCATATAATTTTTTTAATACTATCTTTATAATGCTACATTTTAATTACTGCTGTATTTTTCACGAAGCACCATAGGAAGAATTCCTCCATGTCTATAATAGTCAATATCAATATTGGAATCGAAACGAACTAGTGCAGAGAATTCCTTTCGTTCTCCATTCGTTGCTTTGGCAATCACAGTAATAACATCCTTCGGTTTTACAGAAGCATCTATTTTTATCTCAAATACCTCATCGCCTGTCAGTCCGATCGTTTGTGCTGTATCACCCGGCAGGAACTGAAGAGGGAGAATTCCCATCATAATCAGGTTAGATCTATGGATACGCTCATAGCTTTCTGCGATTACCACCTTTACTCCAAGAAGCTTTGGTCCTTTCGCAGCCCAATCCCTGGAGGAGCCCATTCCATAATCCTTCCCGGCAAGTACAACTAATCCGGTCCCGGCTTCCTTATAGTTCATGCATGCCTCAAAAATCGTCATCACTTCTCCCGTCGGCCAGTAGGTGGTATAACCGCCCTCAGTGCCAGGTGCCAGTTGATTACTGATTCTGATGTTGGCAAAGGTTCCTCTTACCATCACCTCATGATTGCCTCGTCTGGAGCCATAGGTGTTGAACTGTCTCTGCTCCACTCCATGCTCTAATAAATAACTACCGGCAGGTGTATTTTTACCAATGGAGCCGGCGGGTGAGATATGGTCTGTTGTAATGGAGTCTCCGAATTTCGCTATTACTCTCAGCTCGGATAATTCTGTTATTTGATCTGGTTCCAAAGCCTTATCCACAGTTAAAGCTTTGGATAAGTCATTGAAAAATGGTGGTTTTCTGATATAAGTTGAGTCTTCACGGAACGGATAAATACGGCTCTCTTCCGAATGAATCGCTGCCCACATGTCATTGCTGTCATAAACGGAACGATAAATCTCCTGGAATAACTCCGGACTTACGTAGCTTCGTACCGCTTCTGCAATCTCCTTCTGGGAAGGCCAGATGTCACCAAGGTATATCTCTCTCCCCTCCTGATCGGTACCAATTGGCTCCTTGGTAAGATCAATTCTGGTTGTACCCGCCAAAGCATAGGCTATCACTAGCGGCGGTGATGCAAGATAATTTGCCTTCACCTGTGCATGGATTCGACCTTCAAAATTACGGTTGCCAGAGAGAACCGAGGATACTAATAAATCATTTTCCCGAATCACCTCCGAAATCTCTGGGCGAAGGGGACCGGAATTACCGATGCAGGTGGCACAGCCATAGCCTACGATTTGAAAGCCTAGTTGATCCAGATAATCCTGCAAACCTGCCTTTTGCAGATAGGAGGATACTACTCTTGAACCGGGTGCCAGGGAGGTTTTAACATGTGCAGGTACCTTAAGACCTAGCTCTACTGCCTTTTTAGCGAGTAAGCCTGCTCCAAGCATGACGGAGGGATTGGAGGTATTGGTACAAGAGGTGATAGAAGCAATGACCACAGAACCGGTTTCCATAACGCTCTTTCTTCCGTCTTCAAGCTTAAGCTCAGCTGATTTATCAAGCTCTTCCTTCGTATAACCATATCCCTGATTTCCCTTTGGTGCAGTCACTGCCTGTAGGAATTTATCTTTCATATCTTCTAAGGGTATCAGATCCTGCGGGCGCTTTGGACCAGCCAGAGCGGAGGATACTGTCTTAAGATCAAGGGTCAATACTTCCGAATAAATTGGTTCCCCTGAGTAATCATTGAACATTCCGTTCTGTAGCAGATAGGTTCTTACCAGCTCCAGCTGTTCTTCCTTTCTGCCCGTCAGTCTCAGATAGTTCAAGGTCTCTTCATCTACCGGGAAGAAGCCGCAGGTCGCACCGTACTCCGGCGCCATATTCGCTATGGTTGCCCTGTCCGCTAAGGAAAGATGCTTTACACCCTCCCCAAAATATTCAATAAATTTATCAACAACACCACGCTCACGCAGCAGTTTCGTAATTCTTAAAGCTAAATCCGTAGCCGTAGCTCCTGCCGGTAACTCTCCGATGAGTCGAACTCCGATTACTTCCGGCACCGGTAAATAAGAGGGTTGCCCCAGCATGCCTGCCTCTGCCTCAATTCCACCAACTCCCCAGCCCAGAACTCCCAAGCCATTAATCATGGTAGTATGGGAATCTGTTCCCACTAAAGTATCCGGGAATACTTCTATTCTCCCATCCTTTTCTATAGACAACACCACCTTCGCCAGATATTCCAAATTGATTTGATGTACAATTCCTGTTGCCGGCGGCACTACACTATAACTCTGGAAGGCGGTCTCAGCCCAGTGAAGAAATTCATATCGCTCCTGGTTACGCTCAAATTCCAGCTTACTATTTTCTTCAAGCGCTTTCTCCGTACCATAGTAATCCACCTGTACGGAATGATCGATAATGAGATCCACGGGAACCTCAGGATTTATTCGGTTCATTCTGTCATTAATCTCAGAAGGATTCAGTTTCTCCTGAGTCGCCATATTGTAAATTGCTGCCCGCATGGAGGCCAGATCAAGAACTGCCGGTACCCCGGTAAAATCCTGAAGAATTACCCTGGAAGGTTGAAATGGAATTTCCTCCTGTGAGGTTTTCTGATTGTTCCAACCAGCCAGACTTCGTATATGCTCTTCTTTAAAAACATAATTGTCCTGGCGTCTTAGAATAGATTCCAACAATATTTTAATCGAATAAGGCAAGGATTTAATATTGTAACCTTCCTCCTCGAGGGCTTCGATATGATAATAGTCATAAATTTTCCCATTCAGTTCAAACTGTCTTAAAGCTTTCTCTTTCAGTTGTTTCATAGCCATCACCTTCCTTTTTTATTTAATAGTATCATACAACATAAAGAGACTGCTGCATAGTTATTGTAAATTTTTCTTTCCATAACTATACAACAGTCTGTATTATTTTTCATACTTTATTATGATATTTTAGTTGGTTCATTTTTTATGATAGCTTTTTGATACTTATCGTATACCTTTAATATCATTTGTATCATATCCTATTATCATCACTATAGTGTTCTTTTATTACTTCTGGTTTTTATTATTTTTGCTTTTATTATAACTGCTTCTATTATTACTGCCTTTGTTATTACTGCCTTTATTATTAATTGCTTTTATTATTACTGCTTTTATTATTACTGCTTTTATTGTTGTTGGCTTATAATACTTCTGACTTAGATTCGTATAATTTCATCTTTATTTTATCAATAGCTTTAAGGCAGCTATTGCTGTCATCACAATAACAAGATAACGAAAGTATTTATCATTGATCTTTTTTAAAACAAATGCTCCCAAGACCGCACCAATTGTAATGACCGGAATCATAATAGCCGTGGTCAATAAGGAAGTCGCATCAATATTCTTCCAGATAAATATCTGCAACGGTACCTTGGATAAGTTAATAATAAAGAAAAACCAGGCACTGATTCCCATAAAATTATTTTTCTTTAAGCCAAGAGCCAGCAAATAAACACTGAATATTGGGCCGGCTGCATTTCCTATCATGGATGCAAAGCCGCTCATTACACCTACTGTTATGTAAAACCAAGGTGAATTCGGTACTACAAAATCCTGACCTCTTACCTCTGTATAGATCAAAACCGCCAAACAGAACAATACGATAATACCTATCATTTTTACAAAGGTATTGTCATTAATGTAATTTCCAACGATAACACCAAAGACTAATCCAACCAGAGCCGATGGCAAAGGAGTGATTATATTTTTCCATTCCGCACTTCTGTGATAGTACAGGATCGCAAAAACATCACCAACAATCAGCATCGGCAACATAATACCTGTAGAATCCTTCCCTCCAAATACACTTGCAAGGATCGGAATTGCAAGCATCATAACTCCACCGATTCCAGTCTTTGAAAAGCCTACCAAAAAGGCTGCCAATATTACCGTTAACCATTGCATCATTCCTAAATCAAGCCCTAAAATGTCCATATCCTATCTCCGTCTCCCTAAACAAGATGAATCAGCGAGCTGATTCACTTGTCATGAATAATAATTTGATTCCGGTGCCATAAGACTCATTATCCGGTGACGATAAATATTATCAGTACTTTTATTCATTGCCATCATTCAATCTATTCTATGACGCTAAACCACATTTAATAATTTTAATAACTTTCGATTACAAAATCAACGGTATCCCAGTACAAATTTCAACCCAATTTATCCGTATCTATTGTGCAATCACATTAAAGTAACCTCACATACTCTTAATTTGCCTTCCTTCACCGTAAATCTAATATTATAGCCCGCAAAGCCTAAGCCATAAATCCGCTCCGGATCATCATGGTAAGAGGGTCTTGGGTCATGTTCCAATACACCATATAAGGCCTCATGATGTATCTCCGGAATTATACTTCGTAATTCTTGCGGGAACTCTACCTCCAAACTATAATCTTTCACCGGATCTGCAAACCCTCCGGTTGCTTCAAAGTGGCTATCCGTGTATGCCAAATAAGGCTTAATATCGTAAATAGGTGTCTGATCCATTAAATCTGCGCCTGCCACATGCAGAATTGGTCCTAACTCAGGATGAAGTTCCACCTGCTCCAGTTTAACGGAGGAAAGCCCTAATGGATTTGGCCGAAAAGGTGAACGGGTAGCAAACAACCCCGTACTGCATCGGGATTTCGATAGCGTGGTTCAAATATTATTTTAGCCTTCAAGGAATCTACGATATTACTCTGCCTTGGGATTCCGAATTTCTCTGGGAAATCCGTGTGGATCCGGGCAAGAATATTCAGTGAAAGCTGATCATCTTCCTTCTTTTCCTTCATGTTGCTTACTCCTCAATTACTTCGCTTAATTTACTTTTGTGTAATCCACTTCCCCAAAGCCTGTATCTATCAGCAGCGCCTTCTCCGTTCCTACAATAAGGAAGGATCTCACTCCACCTTCATCAAAGGTGTAAACACCATCATGTAATTTATTTACCGAGTACATCTTTATCCCTCCTTGTCCAATTTAATGACCGCATCCCTAGTATAATACTAAAAATGCATAGAAACAACCGTTTCTATGCATTCCATTCTGCTTTATGTTATACCCAAATAGATCTCTTTCACTTTTTCATTCTCAAGTAATTCCGATCCTGTTCCTTCTAAGACATTTTCGCCACTATTCATTAAATATGCATAATCTGCAAATTGCAAGGTATCTATTGCATTTTGTTCCACAATGATGATGGTTAATCCAGTCTGGTTGATTTTCTTAATAAAATCAAACATTTCTTTAACGATTTTAGGAGCAAGGCCAAGGGACGGTTCATCCAGAATCAATAATTTCGGCTGGCTCATCAGACCCCTTGCTATTGCAACCATCTGCTGTTCACCACCAGATAGTGTTTCTGCAAGTTGATTTTCTCTTTCCTTAATTTTAGGAAATATCTCATATATCTCTTCCAGCTTACTTTGAATTACCCTTTTATTTTTTACGCGATAAGAACCCATACGCAAATTATCTGCCACAGTCATCTTCCCGAATAAAAGCCTTCCTTCCGGAACCATAGCAATTCCTAATTCGACCATCTTATAAGTAGGCATATTTATTATGGATTTTCCTTCATAGATGATTCCTCCTGAAGTCGGCTTGATTTTTCCTACTACACTTCTTAATGCTGTTGTTTTCCCTGCTCCGTTGGAACCTAATAAAGCCATTATTTTTCCCTTTTCGACGTGAAATGACAAGTCATGAAGAATGGGTGTCCCATCATACCCTGCACATAAATGCTCTACTGTCAGCATACTATCTTTCCTCCCCTTTTCAAAACATCTAATTGGTCATTCCGCCTAAATATGCATTAATTACTTGTTGGTTCTGAGTGACTTCTTCCGGTGTGCCCTCAGCCAACAGTCTCCCTGAGGTTAGAACTACCACTCGGTCAGACACATTCATAACCACTTCCATAACATGTTCAATCATCAAAATCGTTATTCCTGAAATTTTTATTCGCTGAATTAGGTTTATAGCTTCCTTTCGCTCTACTCCGCTTAATCCTGCCATTGTTTCATCCAGTAATAAAAGCTTTGGCTCCGTTGCCAATGCCCTTGCAATCTCCAGTCTTTTCTTCTGCATAACATTCAAATTACCTGCATGCATATAAATAAACGATGCCAAACCACACATTGCGATTACTTTTTGCGTATGTTCCTTGGCTACTGAAATACTCCCATGTCTATTTAATGCTGCCACCAGCACATTCTCAAAGACACTCATCTCATTAAGCGACTGGGGAATTTGAAATGTTCTTCCAACGCCAAGTTTACATATCTCATAGGGTTTTTTCTTAGTAATGTCCTCTCCATTAAATACAACCTGTCCAGAGGTCAGTGAATGCGCACCGCTAACCGAATTAAACAATGTTGTCTTTCCTGCTCCATTTGGCCCAACCAGTCCAACGATTTCTCCTTCCTGAACAGAAAAGGTAATGTTATCATTGGCAATAAGTCCTCCAAATTTCTTGGTAGCATTTTTTATTTCTAATATGCTATTCATCGCATTCGCTCCTCCATTTCCAGAGGTGTTAATATTCTTATTTTCTGTTTCCTTCTAAATAAAGATATTAAACCATTCGGCAAAAATAATACGATAATAATAATTAACGCACCATAGATAAATAGATCAAATCCACTGATCGAAGAAAATGTCGCCCTTGTATATTCTGAAATAACCGTTAATACAATAGCTCCGATCACCGGTCCTATCACCGTTCCGATTCCCCCCATAACTGTCACTAAACAAATCATCATAGATACATTTAAAGGCATAACAATGGATGGGTCAATATATTGCAAATAATTTGCGTACAGACTTCCCGCCAGACTAACAACCCCCGCACTTAACATAAATGCCAGCAATTTATATCTTGAGGTATTAATTCCGACGCTCTGTGCAGAATCTTCATTTGCCTTAATTGCTCTTAAATAATATCCAAATTTAGATTTATCCAGTCCTTTCGTAAGGAGTAAAATCAAAACCACAAAAGTCAGAAAAATATAATAGTAGGGATATTTCGATGTAAATTGCAGAGTATACCAGCCAGGTTCTGCCTTATTTAAAAAATCCACTCCTGTTGCTCCTCCAACATAATTCCAGTTCAAAAATATAATGCGTCCGCATTCTGCGATTGCCATTGTAGCCAAGGCAAAATAATGCCCTTTTAATCGAAGCAAGGGTGCTCCTAATACAAATGCTACTCCTATGGAAATTATTACTCCAACCCACATTGTAATCCAGGGACTGGCATTAAAATTTTTCATTCCAATCCCACAGGCATAGGCTCCTATTCCATAAAATAGGGCATGTCCATTCGATACCTGCCCCGCGTATCCACCAATAAAATTCCATCCCATTCCCATGATTGCCCATATGCAAATTAATATCATAACATGTAACGGAAATGGAGTTTTTATAAAAAGCGGCAGCAATATAGCTACTAGAAGGCTTGCTAAAAACTTTATAATGAAATGGCTGTTTGCTTCTATGTAATTCTTCATCTCTTTTCCTTCTCCTTATATTTCGAACTATTTTCCAAATAATCCTTTTGGTCTAAAAGATACAACCAGCATAAACAAAGCGCAAACTGCCACATATTTAAACGCCGTATTAAAATAAACACCTGCAAATACATCTACAATTCCCATCAAAAGTCCACCAATATAGGCTCCGAAAATACTTCCAAACCCGCCTAATGCAACCGCAATCAGACCGAATAATAAGAAGGAGGTGCCTACCGTAGGCGTAATATAGTAATAATAAGATAGTACGCATCCCGCAGTGCCGGCAATTGCACTTGCAATACCAAATGCCAGCATATAGGAAAACTCCGTATCAATTCCAACTAACTCTTCCGCATCTTTATTTAAAGACGTAGCTCTAATAGCTTTTCCTATGTTTGTCTTATTCATAAATAAAAATAACGCACCAGTAACTAAAACAGAAACCATTAGAGGTACTAATTTCTCTTTGCTGATTACCAAAAAACCAAAATCAACGGTTCCTGTAAATATTACTTTGGGAATTGTTCTAAACTCACTTGTCACCAGCATCAACATCCCGTTTACCAACACCATGCTTAAAGCAAAGGTAATTAACCGCTGTGATAAAATCGGCCCCTTTAGAGCCTTTCGAATTAAGGTTTTATATACCAGCACTCCTAGCGCAAACATAATAACCGCAGTAAATGGAATGGATATGATTGGATCAAGTCCAAGATTTTTATTGAAAAAGAATGTCAGATACATACCTATCATCAGAAATTCTCCCTGCGAAAAGCTTAGCACATTCATTACTCCCCATATTAATGCAATACCCATTGAAATCAAGGCAAGTATTGATCCTATTACAATTCCTTCAAATATGCATTGAATAATCATCGTTCTACCTCATTTTTCTTATTTTTCATACCATGGTGGAAGAGGAAACAGCCCTTCGTAGGCATTGATACTGTTCGGATAAACTGTCCGATATTTACCATCTTTGATTTGGCATATTAATGCTGTCGCTGCCGTATTTTGGCCTACTTCATTAAATTCAAATCCGGTACCGGCTATAAATAACTGCTCCTCTGGATATTCCAGGTTCAGCATGGCTTCTTTGATTGCTTCCGCATCGGTTGATCCTGCCTGATTGATTGCCAAACATAAAACATAAAGATCCGTAGAGCATTTTAATACGTCTGCTATCATTTCAACACCACCTGAGTACTCTTCTTTATATAAATCACCCAACTGTTTGACTAAAGGTATTTGCAAATCCAGCGACCAGGCACTCGTTGAACATAATCCTTCAGCATCTTCACCTAAGGCTGTAAATAGTTCACTTGTCATAAAACCACCCCGTTGTCCCATAATCATCTTTGGCTTGTAATTTAACTGTTTAAAAGTCTTCATGTACAAAATTACATCAGAAATATAGGAAGACATCATTACAACATCCGGATCTGATTTTTTTAATTTTAATGATTCACTAATTAGATTCGTGGCATTTGAACTGTATGTAATATTTTCAACAATTTCAAAACCATATTTCTCAGCGCATTTTTTTTCAACATTGGCTATATTCTTTCCAAACTCTGTATCTTCTGAAATAAATGCCACTGTTTTAATATCCGCCTGCTTTGTTTCGTTCAATTCCATCAGATATTTGAAAGAATCCTCAACATACATGGTATCATCCGGAAATACTCTAAAAAAATACTGATAACCCTTTTCTGTAAGTGTTGGTGAAGTTCCCTCCGACATCAACGGGATACCATATTTTTCTGTAGATACTGCTGCCGTCTTTGTATTTGCACTGCTAAATAAACCACAAATCCCTACAGCACCCTCTGAGGTAATGAGCCGTTCTGCCTCTGATAGTGCTGTATCTGCCGATTTCAAATCACCGAATACTAATTCGATCTTCTTTCCGCCTAAATTAGGCAATCCTTCAGACTGCGCTAATGGTATATCAATATCATTTCTATTCTCATTGATGATATCTACAAACATATTCATAGCTGCTCTTACTTCTTGCCCTGCTTTGGATTGTGCTCCGCTCATAGGCAGCAGAACCCCGATCTTTACCGTCTCTTCCTCTTTGTTTATTTCAGGCTCTTTATTATTATTGCTATAATCTGTCTGATTTAATTCCTGATCTTTTGCACATCCTCCTGCTAATATGATCAAAAAAAGAGATATTCCTAAATATCTAATAATGCGCTTTCCCTTACGATTCATTGCCCTACCCCTCCGAAAATGCTTGTAAATCCTATTTACTTTATATAAAGATTTTGCACTATATTTTCTGTTTTGTCAACATTATTGTGTTTGTTTCAAATATTTTTTGTGTTTTTCGTCTGGTTGCACAAAAAAAGAAAGTCTTTTTCAGTAATAAATAAAGACTTTCTTGCTAATGTTTAATATATGAGATTTACATCTTTTGATTTTAAAAACTCTATCCAATCATCGCTTGGTTTTCTATCTGTCACCAGATAATCTATATGTTCAAAATCTGATAACTTCAGAAAAGCTGTTTTATCAAATTTAGTGTGATCAACTAAAAGCACTACCTCATTAGACTGCTTTAGCATTTCACGTTTCAGCTCTGCTTCAGCCTCATTAGAATCCAGAGCCCCTTTATCACGGTTAAGCCCTTTACAGCTTAACAGCACAACATCAAAAATATAATTTTTTATAGTTGCCTTTGTGATTGCTCCTTGCAGGGAAAGTGCGCTTTTATTTAGAATTCCTCCCGTTGATACCACCGTCATATCGGACTGACTTAATTCTCTTAGCGCTTCTGTAGAATTTGTCAATAAGGTTAATTCACTATTACCCTTTACCAGCTTTAAAACCTCCATCACTGTTGAACTGGAATCAGCCGCAGCAGTGGCTTTATTCTTTAGCAGTTCTACTGCTTTTATCGCGATTGCCTGCTTTGCTTCCTGATTTGTAGTTGTTCTCTTATAAAAGTGAATTCCTTCTAAGCTGCTCTCGGAATTCAATATCGCTCCGCCATAGGTTCGAGTTAAAAACCCCTCACTTTCCAGCTTTTCCAAATCCCTTCTTATTGTTTCTTCCGTCACTTCAAACTGAGTACTTAAATTAGCTACCAATACTTTTTTTTCGTTCATTACAAATTGTTTTATTAATTCTAATCTATCTTTTGCCGCCATATATTCACCTCACTTTTATCGCATATTAATATAATAGCATAAAAAATCTGTTTTTCAAAGTATTTTATTTGAAAAACAGATTTTTTGTGTTTTATCCAATTTGTCACTTATCCGCTTCTTCTGCCAACATTCTCATCAGGGAAAGATCCTCTTTGCTTATTTTTAAGTCCAGTGCCTTTGCATTCTCTCTAATTTGTTCTACTGTGGATGCACCATTTAGCACACTGATAAAATCGCCTTGGGAAATAATCCATGCCAACGCTAATGTTGCAATACTACAGTCATATTTTTTGCATAACGGTTTCCATTCCTCCATCATATCCATTGCTTTTTGTATTTTATCAGGTTGGAACCACTTTTTGTTACATTGCGCGCCTACCGGTACATAATCTCTGCCAAAGGTACCCGTTAATAAGCCTTGCTCAAGAGGTGAATATGCCTGTAAAATAATATTATTCTCCTTGCAGATTGGTATTAAGTCCTTCTCAATTTCTCGATCAAGGACAGAATATTTTCCCTGCACAATGTCTAATTCTCCATACTTTATATATTCCCTGATATGATCAGGTGTGGCATTTGCCGCTCCGATTGCTTTTATTAATCCTTCTTCTTTCAGCTCATTCAGCACTTCCATTGTTTCAGAAATAGGCGTAAAAAACGGCTCTACGGATTGCCAATGGGTCATATAGATATCTATATAGCCAATTCCCAGTCTTTCCAAACTTTCTTTGATTTCTTCACGGATAGACTCCTTGGAAAGGTTTTTATAAAGCTGGGTATCTCCAACTTTGTTGAATAAGCTGCCCTCTCTTTTCCAAACAATACCGCACTTGGTGATAACAACAATATCTTCACGTCTGATATCTTTGATGGCTTCTCCAACAATTTTTTCGCTATTCCCGAAATTGTATCCCGGTGCAGTATCAATCAAATTGATTCCTAACTGGGGTGCTTCCTGAATCGTTTTGATACACTCTGTCCTATCTTTATCTCCACCCCAGGCCGGTCCTCCGCCAATTGCCCAAGTTCCAAGTCCGATTTGTGATATTTCTATGCCACTATTACCTAATTCTATTTTCTTCATTTACTTTCTCCTTGCAATGTCCTTCTAATATCATAGTTGTTTTTGCTCTACGATATATTTTTCCAGCAACTCATCTACCTGTGCCCTGTCTACAACTCCTGTGGTTGCTCCTACACTTTGCACGGAAATAGCTGCAGTCACATTTGCATACTGCGCACACTCTTTTATATTCTTGCCCTCTAAAATTGCCGCAATAAAACCTGATGCAAAATTATCACCTGCACCAATGGTATCAATTGCCTTAATTCCTTTGCAGGCCGGTACTTCCAGTGTTTCATGGGCATTCTTAATATAACACCCTCTCTTTCCGATTTTGATCACTACATTTTTGATACCACATTCTAAAAAGCAATCTGCAATTTCCTCTAAATCAGTTTTACCGGTTAATAAACACGCTTCATCATAATTTGGAAAAAAATAATCCACGTAGCTTAGCGCTTCTCTGATATCCTCCAGCGTTTCGCCTAATCTCGCCTTAATCATGTCTGCACAAATAATCATATCATTCTCTTTTGCTCTTTTAAAAATCTCAACCAACGCAGCTCCATTGATTAAAGGATTGTTAAAAATACTTGCTAAAGATAATAGTTTTGCTTCTTTAAAGCGGGAAAAGTCAACGTCTTCTATTGATGTTTTCCATAGACTTCCGTTACGATTTGTTACAAAAGTACGTTCGCCGTTTTCCGTAACCAAACCGACATTGATTGATGTATCAATCGTCTCATCAATACGCATGCTCTCAATATCCACATGATTTCTAATACATGTTTCCTGAATAAACGCACCGACTGCATCTTTTCCTAACCGGCTCATTAATGCTACCTTATATCCAAGTCTTGAGATGATAGTTGCTTCATTGATTGCATCTCCACCTATTGTCATGGATATTTTCTCCAACGGATATGATTCTATATCAAAAATATTTTTGCTTACGGGCTGTAATGGAATGTCTACTATTGCAGCACCAACACAAATAACATCTAATGTTTTTTCCAACCCTATTCCGCCTTTCCTTTTGTTCCAAATAACTCAATTTTTTCAAGGGCACGTTGTTTTACAGCGCTTCTTACTTTACGTTCCAGCTCTAAAAAGCTATCATTTGAATTTGCTTGAATCGCTTCCATTGCTGCCTGGCAAAGCTCAGTATGTATATTAATTTTAGCAATTCCTAGAGAAATAGCCTTTTTGATATCTGCATCACTAATCCCGGATGCTCCATGTAAAACTAACGGTACATCTACTGCCTTCTTCACCTTTTCAATTACTTCGAAATTCAATTTAGGCGCTGAGGTATACACACCATGTTGATTACCAATTGCTACTGCAAGTGAATCACATCCGGTTCTTTCTACAAACTCTGCTGCCTGATCCGGATTTGTATACTGGTAGGATGCTAAGGCTTCTTCATAAACTGTCTCATTTCCCACATGTCCCAATTCTGCCTCCACCGGTATTCCCAGTGGATGGAAATAATCTACCACTTCCTTAGTCAAACGTATATTTTCTTCGAAGTCATAGGCAGATGCATCTCTCATAACAGAGTTCATACCATGATTAAAAGCATTTTGCACTATTTCCATACTACGTCCGTGATCCCAATGGGTAATAACCGGAACCGTTGCCTTTTCTGCCATAGACACCATCATATGGCTAAAATCTTCAAATGAAGTATTTCCCACAAACCCTGTTCCAAAAGAGATGATTACGGGAGCCTTTGCCTCTTCTGCCGCATCAATAACTCCCATCAGCATTTCTGCATTCCACACATTAAAGTGTGGAATTGCATATTGTCCTTCAACCGCTTTGTTTTCCCAGTATTTGATATTTGCTAACATGTTTTATTCTCCTGTTTTTTCATATTCTTCAATCTTGATGACACCTTTAATAATGTCCTTTTTACAGTTCACAGATTCTTCGAAGGCTTTTTGAACATCCTTATAGTCATAAGTATGTGTTACCATAGATTTTACGTCAAAGCCGCCTTTTGAAATAGCCTGGATCGTAGTGGGATAATCATTTGCATAGCGGAAAACAGTCTGAATTGTAACTTCACGATTGATTTTCAGGAAATCAATCGGAGTTTCTCCCGGTATTGTTCCTACAATCATAATTTTCCCTCCACGCATTACCAGTTGTGGTGTTTGTCTTGCTGTTACCTGAGAGCCTGCCGTTTCAAATATAATATCCGCACCTAAATCTCCCAACAGCTCCTTGCTCCTTGCAATGGTGTCCTCTTTTGTTCCATTTACCACTTCCATTGCACCAAGTTTTTTTGCTAGTTCCAGCCGCTTTTCTAAAACATCCACTACAACAATTTCAGTAGCCCCCATGACCTTACATGCCTGCAAGGTCATAAGTCCAATACAACCAGCTCCTAAAATCACAATTTTTTTCCCTGGCTTTACCTCTGCTTTTGTAGCTGCGTGCATACCGACAGCCGCCGGTTCAACCAATGCACCTTCCATAGTGCTCATATTTTCCGGTAATTTATAAGTAAAGCTTTCTGGATGACAAAGATAATTTGTCAATGCACCTCTATAGTTTGGTTGTGTTGCCATAAAATCTACTTCTGGACAAATATTATATTTTCCTTCCAGACAGAATTTACATTTTCTGCAAGGTACCCCTGGCTCAATATTTACAAGATCTCCTATTTTGAATTTTTTGACCTTTGCTCCTAATCCTACAACCGTACCTGCACATTCATGTCCCAGCCCGATTTCCTGGTTCGGATCAGAAGGAGGAATAAATGGCCCTGATTCAAATCCATGCACATCTGAACCACAAATGCCCACGTATTCTACTTTAATTAACACTTCATCCTCTTTCGGTACCGGCACTTGTGCCGGTTTTATTTCCATCGTACCAGGAACTACTAAAATCGCTTTTGAATTTTTCATTTTATTCCTCGCTTTTTCATATTTGATTTAATTATTAAGCTGCTTGTGACCCAATCTCTTCTACCGATGCACCCTTTGTTTCAATACCAATTACAATGATAACAACAGCAACTATAACAGCCACACTTCCTAATAGTACAAATACGCCTGTAACTCCTCGAGTATCCAACAGGTTTGCCACCGCATACGGAGCCATAATTCCACTGATCCGTCCTACTGCATTTGCAACTCCGGAGCCTCGAAGCTTCGCTTCTGTCGGCCATATCTCAGGAACATAAACTGCTGATGCATAGCATACGTACATATATACAAATGTAATCAGAAAAAATCCAAAAATGGTAAGCATGCTCATGCTGGTTTGTAGGGAATATATGTATCCAAGTCCTGCAATAAGTAACAATAAGCCAGGTCCCATTACTTTACGCGGTATCTTATCCATTACAAGCATTGCTATAAAAATACCGAAGGGAGCACCAAACATACTCATTGTATTCAAAACAATAGAATCCTTCAAATTGATCCCTTGAGAAAGGAAGATAGTTGGCAGCCAATTAATCAACGTATACTGGACTACATTCATCGCAATCAGCACAAAGGCTCCCAAAATAACTCTTTTTAATAAAGCACCTCTAAATAAATGAGAAAAAGGAATCGTTTTTTCTTCAGCTTTTTCCACCGCCAAAACAATCTGTTCTAATTTTTTTCCTGCCTGTTTTTGGACTGACTGTTCTATTGCAGACATAATCGCTTCAGCTTCTTCATACCTGCCCTGTGCCTCTAGCCAACGTGGTGATTCCGGGAATTTTTTTAAGGCAATCAGCGTAGCGATTAAGGACAATACTGACGGCACTACAAATTGCACTCTCCAATTCATGCTAGCAGCAATCGCTGGTGTAATCGCCATTGCAATCATGGAACACACCGGATATGACCAGTTTCCGATAAAGGAAACCCTGCTGGACCAAGTTCCCCGGTTACGACCTGGCATATATTCTGTGAACCCTGCAAATAAGGTAACCAGTAAGGCTCCAAGACCAAAGCCCATCACAAAGCGACAAACGATTAAAAATGTCATATTAGGCGAGCATGCCCCAACAAGCATCGCAGTAATATGAATCGTTTCAAATAACAAAATTCCTCTTCGGCGTCCGATTTTATCACCAATAATACCGCCAATGAGTGCCCCAAAGAACATTCCTGTGGTAGTTAATGATACAAAGGTAGCACTGATGTTATTGTCTGCCCAACCTATTTCTTTTAATTGTGCTAAAACTAATCCGCCAATTGCGTTACTCCAACACACCAATAAACTAAATGCAACCATTGCAAACATAGACCAATGCCATTTGCTATTTGGCAGACGGTCAAGTCTTGCCCCACAATTCGGTTTTTGAATCGTATTACTCATAAAATAACCCTCCCACAATTGTTAATTTATTGTACTCTTTATTCCTTTTTCAACTTCTTCTTTCATCATACCCCATGCCACTTTAATATCTTCATTTAAATTCCATAAAGCAGGCGGTCCTAATACAACCATATCTGCCCCGGCCTGATATAACGGTTCATATATTTCTCCGCACATAGAACCGTCTGCTTCAATCATAAAATCTAATTTCATTTCTTTTCGCCATTGTACTAAAGTTTTAATTTTATCATACATTTGAACAATCGGTTTTTGCCCCGGATAGCCTGCGTCAACAATCATTATCGTTACTTTATCCAGCAACGGAAGATAATATCGGATACTTTCTAACGATGCGGCCGGATTTAGGGCTATTCCTGCCTTACAGCCCAGACTTTTAATTTTATTAATCGTTATAAATGCATTTCTTTCGATGCAATCCGTATGCGGTGTAATATAGGCAGCACCTGCCTCGGCACATGCTTCGATAAAATCTTGGGGATGCTCTACCATAAGATGTGCATCCATTGGTTTTTTTACGATCCCCTTGATACAATTCATAAAGTCAGTTCCCACCCCAAAAGTTTTAACGTAATTGCCATCCTTAATATCAATATGCAAAAAATCTGCATGGGCATCAATAAAGCGTATTTCATCTTCAATCTTGAACAAACTACAGCATCCAAGGGATGGTGCTAATAATAATTCTCTTTTCATCTCCCACCTCTAATGATTTAATCGCAGTCGTAGTGCATAATTACTTTAATGGCTTCTCTGTTTGCCATTGCCTCAAATCCTTTTTCCCACTCAGATAGGCCAATTCTATGAGTAATCATCGGCTGCACTTTAATCGCTCCGGATTCTAACAGACGCAGTGCATTTCTCCAGGAGGTTGTATCATATCCCATATGGCCAATGATATTGATGGCATTCACTGTTATATCATTAATGGAAAATTCCAAGGGTTTAAAGCCCATACCCACACGTACTACTTCTCCGTTCGGTCTTAGCATGGCAATTGCCTGCTGTAGTGCAACATTAGCGCCTGAGCATTCTACAACCAGCCCTAGATTATCTCTTCCGCAAATTTCTCTGCATCTTGCCACTACATCCTCTTTTGATGCATTTACCACATGTGTTGCGCCTAATTCCTTTGCAATACCAAAGCGAACCTTTGTATCCTCCTCTAGCCCGACCATCACAATATTGACCGCACCCATAATTTTTGCAATCTGCAAAGAAAATAAGCCCAACGGACCTGTTCCAAATACAACAACATCCTGCCCTGGCAATAGTTTAGATCTTTGTGCTACCGCCTTATATGCATTACAAATCGGATCCATTACAGCTGCTTCTTCATATTTGATGTTTTCTGGAATCTCCCAAATTGCATGTTTATGAATTCTAAGTATTTCACCCGGAATAATACAATACTTCGTAAATCCTCCTCCCCATCGATTATTGTCCAAACCTAAATTCACCTTTTCCGGACAGGTTATAAAATCTCCGGTCTCGCAGGACGGACAAACACCGCATACATGACCGGTATTATCCGAAACAATTCTTTGCCCAATACTCCAATCCTTTACGTTTTTTCCAATTTTCACGATCTCTCCTGAAAATTCATGCCCACGGATGGAATTGAACTCCTCTGATCCATTTTCCACCTTGTAGTGTTTCATATCAGCACCACAAATTGCCGCAGCCTTAATTTCGACGATAATATCTTCATCTCCACATTCCGGCTCTGGAACATCAATAAATCTGTAACCCCCAAATGCTTTTCCATATCTAGCTAATGCTTTCACTCAAGTTCCTCCTTTGAAATTAAACATTTTTTATCTGTTATCCACATAATACTACTACACCAAAGATATGTCAACATATATTTGTCTGTTTCAAAGAAATTATGTTGTTTTCACAGATTTTTAAATTCTACTAAAATAAGTTACAAGATTTTGTGGAAAATCCAAAAGTTTATATCAACACCTATCAATCCTTAAGCTTTCATTCTAATTAAGAGTATGACACTAAAGCATTCCTCTTTGCCGTACTAACTATTCGGTCATACTAAAAAACGAGCTCTCAACTGAATTGTGAAAGCTCATTCTCTATAAATACTACTATCAAATTTAAAAGTCTTGTATGGATATCTATTGTCCTTCAAACAATATTTTTCGGACCACCTCTTCGGTTTCCCTCAAACATTCTTGAACCGTTTATTCATATAAGCACTATTATCCAAGCACTATTATCCTTAAGCCATTATAACTTATAATACATTATATTTCAAAGTTCAAAGCACCAATCGTTGCTTTTTGCAAAAAAAGATCACCGCAGCCGTAGCTGAGTGATCTTTCGTTAAATAGATTCTATGTAACGCATTAAACAGCGAATTAACATCATCATTCGATTGAATTACAACGTCAACGCTTTCACCAACCGCTGTTGTAATATTTTGAATACCACCTGCCATATCAAAAGCTGTCCTTTGTAAATCCTCAGATTTAGAGGTGAACTGCAGCAGCATTTCTTCAATATTATCGGCATCTTTTTTATATGCATTTGTAATTTCAACAAATCCGTCATAATCATTCATTATATTATTCTTCACGTATGACATGACCTCATCTGCATTTTGAACCAGATTACCGACGGATTTTGTAACCAGCGAGCTAATCATTTGGATATCGTTTGCCGTATCCTTTGTATCTTCCGCCAGTTTCCGAATCTCCTGTGCCACAAC
>JAQZBD010000091.1 GCA_029239235.1 Herbinix sp. | reverse complement strand
ATTTTATTAATTCAGCAAGCATATTTTCCATCTGCTGCAGGAAATCAATGACGCTGCAGATGATTCTAGACTTTTTATTAATTTTAGCATTCAGATTATCGATTTTTTCTCCAAAGGAATCTACAACCTCGGAGACTGAACCCATACCCTGTGCTGTATCATTGATTCTGGAACTGGTTCTATCAATTCCTTGAATGATTTGCTTACTAAAATCCTTTACTTCTTCCGTACAGTTATTTACTTGCTTTATATTATTTTGTACATCGTTAACCTTCTGTAAGTTTTCAGAACTAGTAACTATAGATGCCTGAATTTCTTTATTTACATCATTGATGCTTACTAATAAGGCATCTGTACTTTCTTCGATTCCATCTACTAGTTTTTTAGTAGAATTTGCAAGCTCCCTGATCTGTGACGCTATTACCAGGAAGCCTTTCCCTGCATCGCCTGCATGCGCAGCCTCAATCGATGCATTGAGTGCCAGTAAATTTGTTTTTGATGCAATTCCTGTGATACCATGTGATAACTCTTGAATATTAGCAAAATCCCGCTCCAGGTTATGAAATACTTTGACAACGGAATCTAATTGTACATTCGTATTTTGAATGTCCTCAGCCATCGCTTCCACATTTTTAGTGGTTTGATCGATCACAGTATCGGAATGATTTATGATCTCATTGATATGATTTGCATGGGAGTTAAAATTTTTAAAGTCATTGTTGATACTTAAAATCATTTCATTTATATTTGCAATCTGTGAGTATGTATTTTTGATATCATCCAGGTAGTTGGAGACTTCAACCTCTTCCTCCATCAACTGTTCAATCTTATCTTCAATATGTAAAACACCAAACTGCAAACTCTTTTCCATGCTTTTATCAGGAGTTAATTCAGTAGCTGCAACCTCCTGATCCGTGATTAAAACTTCTTCTAGCGCAAACGCTTCCTTTTTTCTTTTGCTAAACCAGCCCACAACTTGTCCTCCTATTCAAATACGGCTAAAATCATTGTTTGATTAAAGTGCTCTTCATTTAATTGTTCACCATAACCTGCAAAGCCAACATAATCGCCAAGGGCTTCACCTGCATCTGTTGCAAACTGATTCAAATAACCGTCACCTTCGAACAATATGGATCTTGCCAGACAATTGACCATCAATGTAAGACTTGAATTTTTGCATTCTCGTTTAACTTTTTCAAGGGTTGATTTGATTACTGTTTTGTAATCATCTGGTTCTAGTAAAACAATCTGTGAATTATTATAAATTCTTGCATGATATGCCATTGCATTGTTATTAACAATGGCATTATTCGCAACAATATACATTTCATTACCAATGATATGACCCATTGGATAACTGTCCAAATAATTTGGCAAATCCCTTAAATTAACACCCAGTGCATCAGCCATCACCTGTGCTGCTGGTTTGTGATCATATTCATACACAATGCGCTGACGAACATCCACCTTAGTTGATTTAAAATAATGTTGTGTTGGTTTATATATATTTTCTCGATAAAAGCTAATCTTTCCATTCAAATTCTCTAGTAGCAGGAATACACAAGCATTGTTATAGACCTTACCATTGAGAGAAATCATAGATTTTTCCGCCTTACCTCGATCTCCGGCGGAGCCTCCGAATACAGGAATTTTCTTCTTTGCTAAAACTGCATTCAAGGTGGAAAGTACCAGCTCCTCACAGCTGATCAATGCACTTGAAAATTCCAAACAAACGGTGTTTTGAGGTTCATGGAAATTAGCAGCCAGCGTCTCCACTCGATCCACATATTTGAGCGGATATTTATCCACTTCTTCTAAAACGCCTGCCTCGCACCGGATTCCATCCTCAAAGCCCAGCACCAGTAACGTATCTTTATATGCACCTGCCTTACAAAAAGCAGCAAAAGTAGTTGCGCCCATTGTAATTGCTTCCGGAAATTGTTTCTTAATTTCTCTTGCGTAATCCTGAAATTCATCTACACCTGAAAAGAAAAGTATTAATTTAGGGTTTTTCAGTTCCGAAGTTGCTTCTTGTATTGCCAAATTAATGTCTGTCTTACTACTTCTCGCAATTTTATATTTCATCATTAGTTCATACCCCTTCAATTATTTGCTTATCCCATATGACAAATTCTTAACACAATTCCATGATGCAATTTTATCCTTTATTTCAGCATATGTCTACCATTTTCTGCTTATTCCGCCATTTTTAGTCATCTTTTCGTTTAACCCGATTACAATTGTTTTTTGTAAAAAGTGTTAATTTTATCCTTTTAGTTTGTCTATTATTTCAATGTCGGCTGGCAGCCAGCTGCCACTACCTCTATACGTTTCATATTTTCTATCTAATTCCTTTCATTTGTTTAATTCACCAACCATCTATCTGTAGAATGATCTTCTTGCCATTATTTTATTACTTTGCTAATAGCATTAGCAAGACTATATAGCTTAATAAAAAGTAATATCTTTTTAAATCCTATGTTAAATAAATTTCAAGCCTGCTCTGTCAGAACAGGATCGTCCTATAACAAAAATCCCCCTTAGCATTAAATACTGCCATTGGGGGATAAAGCTTCTTCTATATCATCAACCATTATACAAAAATAATCTTAGCATCTCCAAAGCTGATACCGCCTCTTAAGGTAACTACCGGGGAATCCTCTGTTACAAAGCTTCCTCTTCCTTCAATATCTCCTAAAAATACACTTACTTCATTAATCACATTCCATGTTTTTGGTATATATAATACTGCATCACCAAAGGATACGCTTATATTAATATCTGCTCTGCCTGAGGGAATGGACGCATTATCAAAATATACTTTAACAGAACCAAAGGAGCAGCTAATATCAGCCTTTATAAAATCTTCAGAATTAACGTATTTAATACACTCTCCAAAACTAACCGAGCATTCCACTGTATTATCATCTTTTTCATTAATCACATGACTGGATAATGAATTATGATTTTCCGAATGCCACCCCCAGTAATGATTGCTTTTGAATATAATAGAAAGACCGATACTTAATAACAAGGCTGTTAACAGAGCAGGCCAAGGTGTAAACTTTGTTATATTCCACTGCTCGGCATAGATGATACAGATAAAAGCCAAGGGAAACATAATACCCCAATAATTCAAGTGGGCTAAACTCTTAATAACAATACCTACCAAAATAACAGTGGCAACCAGTTCAAACATACTTATTCCCACAAAAAAACCAAATTGATTTAAAATAATGAGTACGGCTGCCAATATAAATAGCAAGCCCCAGAACACATTTCTCTTTTTCATATACCTCTCCTCTTTTCATCTAATCTTATTTTTAAGGATTTATAATAGTATCTGGATACATATACCTGTTTGTGAGTACGATAAAACTGTACTTCACTGGAGGCTGTCAGGTTGCGGGAGACGGAATAAATATGGTTGATATTTAAAATGGTAGATTTCGATACCCTCATAAAATATCCTGGCAACATTTCTTCCAATTCGTACAATCGGTAAGAGGTTTCGTAAACCTGGTTTGCTGTATGTGCACTGATACCGCTGTCCATGGTTTCGAAAAATAGAATCTGGTCAAGGGGAAGATAGTATTCCACATTTCCTTTGTATAGCAGCAAATGCTGAGAACCCTTTGAAAGCTCCATCAAAGTATTATATATTTTCTGTGTACTCTCATCTAATTTGCTGCTCCGGATGATTACTTCATTTTCCTCCAGACTTTCTTCAATCTCTATTCTAACCTTCACAACCTCACCTCCTTGCTTCCATTATAAATACTCAAACCAAAATGTAAATAGCTCTTGTGCAAGAGGTAAGTATTATCAACTAAGTGGTAAGAAAATCTCATTATCTGATCAATGGCACTTTAACAAGTTTAATTGCTAATAACCTATTTAAGACTATAGCTATCATTCAAAATAAGCGTACTATAAAGAAATAGAACATCCTGGTTATGGAAGTCGATATAATCATCTAAGATACTGCTTTTGATATAGCGGATATCTACCAGTGTAATTTTAGAGTAGCCCTCAAGCAGCAATAGTGCCAGACTGCTTGCGAAGGAATCACGAAATATGATTAACTCTTTATCTGTATTTGCCTGTGGATTTTCTATCGTAAGAAGAGGATCTGCTCCTGATAAATACATCTCATATGGATCACTGCTCTTTAGCTTTTCTGTCACATATACCAGAGTTGTCTCCTTGGTTTCATAGTGATATACGTTACAAGCCTGGGTCGTATTGTTCGTCAGATATCTGATCGTCTCACCTTGTAAGGGTAATGCTGATTGACCGTAATATACGCCATAAAAGGGAATGCCCGAAGCACTCTCCTCATATTGATTTGATAATTGCTCTAGGAATCCCATCTTCTCTGCAAGCCTGTTTGCCACCGGAATCAGCTTAACCTGATTCCAATGAGTATCCGTACGGTAATAATCTTCTATCCCAAGACAATCGGTAATATCAATATACTGGGTATATTCCATCCCCTCCTCAACATTCTGAAACAGCTCCTCGTAATTAAGAGCCGGGTAGCCATTCTTCTCAGCCAGATAATATCCCTTATCCGGTACCACACAGCTAAATAGCTCTCCACTTCCTTCTTTCAGATAAGTATCATAGATGTATCTGAATTTATCTATTGCATTTTTAAGAGACTTTTCGTTCAAGGGATAATTAAGCTTAGCCGCAAAGCCGTTTACTAAATAAATCCCATTATTGTCCTTCTCACGAAACAGACCATATAGACTGACTGCCTTCATTCGACGAAAAGCCTCCCGATACGGAAACTGATCCATTGCATATTCTTCGAACTCGTCGCTATATTCCTTTTTTAAAATTGAGTCTAGGGTCAAAAAGGGTCGTTGTTTTAGCGTCCTTCTTTCCGCCTCTGATAGCAGCTTGTCAGGCTGCAGGCAGTTGATTACGGATAATAACAACAGAACAACTGCCAGCATAATAACGCCAGCCTTATGCTTTCGATCACTATTTTCTGCTCCCACTACTACGTCACCTCTCCCTTTATTTAATACAAACTGGTGATGATATGAAAAATATCGTTTTTAGCAATATACGCACCGCTGATACAACTTCTTAGCGGGGGAGCTTCTTTGGGACTCGGCGATGCATACAAATCCTAAACTTTATGAGTTTCTCCATTATTTAAATAAAAACCTATTTACTTTATAGCAGTACAGTCCAGTCAATTTCAGTTTAGAATCTAAAATATAAGAACGGATTAAATGAACCGTCTACAAGATATCCGGTGACTACTAATAGCAACATGACTAAGATAGCAGGCTCCAATATAATAGCGATCGTCTCCCCGAAGCGGGTGCTAATAAGCTTAAGCAAACCATTTTTTACAATGGGAGTTGAACCAATTGCTCCCATCAGCAATAACACTCCATAGCTGCGTAAATAATACCAGGACTCCTGAGATACCATTGGCACTTCCGTCAGTCCAAACATACCTTGCAGATCTAAAAATGCCTGCCCCAGGCTTTCAGCGCGAAACAGGACGAAACTTATGATAACAGCCAAAAGGACATAAGAATGGGATAATACACTTGATAAAACAGATCTTTTACTAATCATTATCCAATTTGAAAATACGAACTTCTCCAGAATTAATAAACTAGCAAAAAACAATCCCCAAAGTACAAAATTCCAGGCTGCTCCATGCCACAAGCCCGTCAGCATCCAGACCACCAATATGTTCATTAACTGCCGGGGCTTAGAAACCCGGTTGCCTCCCATTGGAATATAGACATAATCCCGGAAAAAGGTGCTCAAGGAGATATGCCAGCGCCTCCAAAACTCGGTGATACTTTTTGAGATGTATGGATAATTGAAATTTTCCATAAATTCAAAACCAAACATTCTGCCCAAGCCGATAGCCATGTCACTATAGCCGGAGAAATCATAGTATATCTGCAGGGTATAAGCAACCGCGTAAACCCAGTAAAACAAGACCGAACGATCTCCCGAGGTATCAAACTTGCTGCAAAGCATGCCAAAGGAATTTGCTAATAATACTTTTTTGCCTAATCCTACGATAAATCTCCTGCTGCCCAGATATATCTTAGAAAGGCTGTGCGTTCTTTGATGCAGCTGATGTGAAATATCTGAATAACGTACAATTGGCCCTGCCACCAATTGAGGGAATAGTATTGCATATGCGGTAAAGTCAAGCAAATTTCTCTCCGCCTTCACTGTCCCCCAGTATACATCCACGGTATAGCTTAGTATTTGAAACGTATAAAAGCTAATTCCTAACGGAAGTGCTATGGAAAGGATCGGAAGAGGTAAATGTGTCAGCACTTTTATATTTGATGCAAAGAAGTCATAGTATTTCACAAAGCCAAGGGTTCCTAAGCTTAGAATAACCGATAATATCAGCCACCTCCTTGCCCTAACCGTGCCTCTTGCAGCTTCGATCCGCAGGCCAATCAAGTAGCCTTGAAGGATGCACAGAAGAATTAGGATACTGTATAAAGGTTCACCCCAAGCATAGAAGATCAAACTGCTAAGTAGTAACCAGAGATTTTTATACCGAAATGGCAACGTAATATATAGAATTAAAACCAGCGGTAAAAAATAATATAAAAATGTTATACTGGAAAACAGCATTGTTACTCCTCATTTCTTCATTTTACTCTTGACTTTTTTGCAGCTAAATTAAATGAATCTGTGCAAATTACTTCTCCAAGGTGAAATCAAGATTCCCTCCGGCTACAGCTTTGAAAGCTTCCACAATCTGTTCAGAAGTTACTGTATCTGACATATTACTAGCCACCATTACCAGTAATACCACATCACCGCAGCCTGCTACCTTTAAATCATCTGCTGTAACACATATCCATTTGCTCTGATTTACTCCATCTAACATCTCTTGTGCCACTGTTTTAGCATCCTTACTATCCTTTACCCGAACTAATATAAGAGAGTAGGCCTGAGAGGATATCAGTGCTTCGGATATGGCTGCTTCCTTCACTAAGGAAGCATCGGATAAACCGGTATTATACTTTAAGATCTCTGTATCAGTAAGATCCAGCTTAGTGGTTTCCAGCATTAAATCTGTGTTCTTTTTCTCATAAATTTGATCGATTATAGCACTTAGTTCCCCCTCAGGTCCCTTGCTCACTTCTTTTTCGGCAGCCTTTCCACACGCTGTCATACCAATAACCATAATTCCCATGATTAATATACTCATTATTCTTTTTAACATTTTATTATCCTCCATTTTATCTTTTATTTAATAGCCTGATTTTTAGATGAATCCTCAAGCTCTTCCTTTGTAATTGTTCCACTTAAGGGATTTGTATAAGTATCTTCCACTTCATTCTCTAGCAAGATATCCAGAACCTCGGAAGAATCGGCAGTAATTTTTAAGAGCACCAGAATCCTTTGCTCTGGATCAGGACTAATCATATTCTGAGCAAGTGCTTTAAAAATAGTTGCTGGATCAACCGAAGACTTATATATTTCATGGATTTTAGGGGTATTTTCTTCACCCTGCATCGCTTCAAGCACTACAATATCGGTAGCATCATTAAGTAATTGCTGCGTTCCTCCCGGAATTTCAGAGCGGAAAGATGTTACACCAGGAGTATGAAGCTGATCCTTAGTGGCTTCCTCTCTCCATCCCTGCATAAATACACCTGCTGATACAGTAACTATAAGAATAGCCGCTGCCGTCCCTAGCCCTAGATAAGCCGTTCTTTTAAGAGCTGCTTTGCTTCTGAATTCCTTCTCCTGCTTGTCATCTTGCATCGTCTTTGCTTTCTCATAGATACCCTTCAAGAATTCCCGATCAGATTTCATAGCCTATTCCTCCTTTCTCCAAAATCATCTTCAAACTTTTTTTCGCACGATGAGAAAGTACCTTTGTTGCTGCTACAGAACGCTTCATAACCTCTGCTGTCTCCGCCATAGAAAACTCATTCAAATAAATCAATACAAGAACCTGCCGATATTCCGGCTTCAACCCATTCATTGCCTGCTTTAATCGGCCTGCGTCCTCTTTTTTATAAATAATCTCTTCTAAGGATTGTATATCCTCTGCCTCAATGTCTTCCAGCGGGATAAGCTTTTTCCTGCTATTTTTGCGTAAAAAATCAATTGCTCTTCGCTTTCCAAGCATAAATAAATAGGTTTTGAACTGATAATTACTAGAATAGTTTTGAGGATTTAAATAAATATAGGCAAAGACCTCCTGTGCAATATCCTCGGAATTTTGATAGTCCTTAAGAAATTGCATCATAAAATAAACCAGATTATGCCTGTAACGCAATACCAGCTCCTCAAAGGCGGATGTATCCCCATCTAAAAAATCCTGATATAAAATTTTGTCGGAATCCATGAAAGTGCACCTCATATCAATTTCTTTCGTATACATCAATTATTCGTTCAGTCTGTTAATAAGGTTACAGTAATAGATAAAAATATTTTAATAATTTTTCTCTTTGCATAAGTACAATAGCCCTTCAAGGAGAAAACAGTGATATGTTCAACTCAGGAATAGGGCAGCCGCATGTGAAATTACAACACAACCCTATGTTTGTATGTACGCCAATTTTACTTTAGTATGTGCGCTTCCAAATTTTAAATTCATACGAAATGCTGACGGTTCTTCCAACTATATAGACGAATTATTCAGAAGAAATAAACCTTTTTTCTTATTCGAATTTGTAACTTGAATTCCATTCTAATGTTTAACAACGTCCGTAACTTGTTGCTCAAAAATATAGCTTAAAAAAATAAGATGCCGATAAAATATTTAAACGCTCAATAAGAATTGACTCACGTACAAATATTTTACACAGCATCTTAATAATGAAGTTTTGTTTTATATAATAACCTTTGGAATAAATGCTAATAATTCCTGTTATATCAAGAATTCGATGATACGTTTGTTCAAATAACCCGTTTTATACAAAAAGAAAATGTTATAACTTTGAATCTATTATTTTATTTAGATACTTCCTTCTTACTTGTAAAGGCAAGAATAATAGAGATGATTGCACCTACAACTAATAATACAGAGCAAACGAACCAAATAAACTGGCCATCATCTTTTCTATTAAAAACGGTACCGATCACTGCAAGAAGCATTGGAGAAATAGCCGTTCCAACATTAACGAAGGTCATATACATACCATTTGCGAAGGTTCCTCCTGATTTTGGTGCTGCTTCTATTACTCTCATGGTACCATAAGGCATCAGTAAACCGAAGCCAATTCCAACAAAAGCAGCTCCTAATACAAGAACTCCAAAGCTTGTTGCTTGTGAAATAACGTAAAATCCAATAACGTTTGCCAATAAGATAATTGGAAGGGAAGCTTTTTTTAAGATATGTAAAACCTTTGCAAATACAATACCTGCAATTAAGGATAACAAGGTCATTACCATGGATGCGAGTCCTGACTGAGCAGCATTTCCACCGATTTCTTCAACTACGTAAGAAATAAAGCCAAAGAAAGCGAAATAAATAATTGCATAGATGAAGATTGCAAGGCAGATGAAAAGCATTCTTCCATTGAAAGCTTTCCCTTCTTCTTTTTTCTTTTCCCTTTTTTCAGGTTCCGGTATATTGAGTGCAACTAAAAAGAAGGTAATGACTGCAAATCCATAGATGAGGAAAGCAAATCTCCAGTTAATGGAGGCAAGTATCCCTGCTAAAGCACTTGTAATAATATTACCAACAGCTACTGCTGCACTTTGTAAACCAATCATCACATTGAATTCTTCTCCGGTAAAAAAGTCTGCAATCAGACCCGCTGCATAAGGCAGGAATAAGCCGGTTCCTGCACCAAGAAGTACACGGCAGGCAATCATAAATCCAAAGTTTGCAACAAGCATTGGCCCAATACCGCCAATTAAATATAAGATTAAGCCAATATATAATATTGTTTTTGTTTTCACTTTGCCAGCCAAGATACCGGATACAAAACCAAAAGGTATCGCTACCAATGATGCTACAATAACCATAATCTGCATTTCTGTTGCATCTTTATCAACAGCAGCTCCAATTACAGCTAAGGCCGGTGATATCGTGAGACGAAGCATCATTAAAAATGACAGTGATAAGATTGATAATTTAAGAATTTTATTTCCTTTCATTGTAAACCTCCATAGATATATTTTTTGTTAGCACCCTTAACATTTCTTTTGTATTTATAACGGATTACATTCTTTCCTTTATACAAGGAAAGGCTTCATGATTTTTAAATCATCATCAACAAACAGCTCTGCATCGGTTAAACTCTTTACTTCTTCTATCGTAGTATTTTCAGCTATTTCCTTGAGAAGAAAGCCCTTCTCTGTCACTTCGATTACGGCTAGCTCTGTGACGATGAGGTGTACCCTATTGACTGCCGTAGGAGGTAGTGTAACTCTTTTCACTAGCTTTGGTGCACCCTTTGCGGTATGTGTTGTTGCTATTATTACCTTTTTGGCACCAACCACCAGATCCATGGCTCCCCCCATACCGGGAACCATTTTACCTGGTACAATATGGCTTGCCAGTGTTCCGGTCTCATCAACCTGAAGTGCTCCAAGAATGGTAACATCCACATGTCCGCCGCGAATGATACCAAAGGAGGTACAGCTGTCAAAGAAGCTGGCTCCGGGAAGGACATTTACAAACTGATTTCCCGAGTTAATACGATCCTTATGCTCGGTTCCTGGCTTTGATAATTCACCCATGCCTAAGATTCCATTTTCAGACTGCAGGGTTATATGTACATCACTTGGTAAGTAGTTGCATACCAAAGTAGGAAGTCCAATTCCTAAGTTAACTACGTCACCGTCATGGAGCTCCTGCGCTACTCTTGATGCAATAATCTCCTTTTCGCTTGCCATCAGACTTCACCTCCTACGATATAATCTACAAATATTCCGGGTGTCATTACATAGTTGGGATCCAGTTCACCGACTTCGACAATTTTCTCCGCTGCAACAATTACTATTTTTGCAGCCGTAGCCATCATGGGATTAAAGTTCTTCGTAGTCGCATTATAGTAGACATTACCGCCCTTATCTACAATACTTCCTCTAAGTAATGCTACGTCTGCCTTTAAGGGCATTTCAATCAGATATTCTACCTGGTCAAGGGTGATTTTTTGCTTTCCATTCTCCACTTCTGTACCCACACCTGTTGGTGTAAGAACACCACCAAGTCCTGCACCACCGGCACGTATTTTCTCAGCAAGTGATCCCTGCGGTACCAATTCTACTTCTAATTCACCGGCAACCATCTGAGCTCCGGTTTCCTGATTAAGCCCAATGTGCGAAGCTGTTAATTTTTTAACTAATTTGGATCCAATTAATTTGCCGATTCCTCTGCCTGGTACTCCTGAATCATTTGCAATCACATGCAGATCCTTAATACCCTTTTTCACAATCTCATCCATTAATATTTCCGGTGTACCGCAGGACATAAAGCCTCCGACCATTACGGTATCACCACGCCTAAGGAAGCTGATTGCTTCCTCGGCAGATATGATTTTATTCTTCATAGATACCTCTTATCTTTCTAAAATCATAGCCGTTCCCATTCCTCCGCCGATACACAGGGAGGCAAGACCGTGCTTTGCGTCTCTTTTTTGCATCTCATATAGTAAAGTGGTAAGTATTCTCGCACCGGAGCAGCCGATTGGATGACCAAGGGCAATCGCACCGCCGTTGACATTGGTCTTAGCAGCATCAAAGCCAAGATCCTTACATACACACAGTGCCTGTGCTGCGAATGCTTCGTTAGCCTCAACCAGATCAAGATCCTCCGCTGATAGCTTTGCCAGTTCCATAGCCTTCTTGGAAGCTGGAACTACACCGTAGCCCATAATGGCAGGGTCAACACCGGCAGAAGCATAGGACTTAATTGTTGCAAGGATTGGCAGACCAAGACTTTCTGCCTTTTCTCTGGACATTAATACCATCATTGCCGCACCATCATTGATTCCGGAAGAATTACCTGCGGTTACACTACCATCCGGTTTAAAAGCAGGCCTTAGTTTTGAAAGCGTTTCTGCTGTGGTTCCAAAGCGCGGGAATTCATCTGTGTCAAACACAATTGGATCACCCTTTCTCTGTGGCTTAATTACCGGTACAATTTCATCCCTAAACCTTCCACTCTGAATCGCTTCTTCCGCTCTCTTTTGACTTTGCGCTGCAAACTCATCCTGCATCTGTCGGGTAATGTTCCATTCCCCCGCAATATTCTCTGCTGTAATGCCCATATGGTAATCATTGAAAGCATCCCATAATCCATCCTGGATCATAGAATCGATGATGGTTTCATGTCCCATCTTCATTCCAAAACGTGCTTTTTTAAGAACATAGGCAGCATTGCTCATGCTTTCTGTTCCACCTGCTAAGACAACCTCATTATCTCCGGCTTTGATCGTCTGAGCAGCTAAACTGATTGCTCGAAGCCCGGAACCACATACCTTACTCAGAGTCATAGCCGGTACTGTCTCCGGTATCCCTGCTTTAATTGCTACCTGTCTTGCAATATTCTGTCCCTGTCCGGCAGAAAGAACATTGCCTATTACCACTTCATCGATCATAGAAGGATCAATGCCTGCTCTTTTTATTGCCTCCTCAGCCGCAATCTTACCAAGATCTACTGCTGAAAGCTCCTTTAAGGCACCACCAAAGCTGCCAATCGCTGTTCTTACTGCTGAAACGATTACAACGTCTCCCATTCTTATGACCTCCTTTTACATAGGAAAGAAAAATCGAATATAATTTTTAATTCTTTTCATCTAATAATTCTTCTTGTATCAATTGGATTTGTGTATCAGTTGGATTACTGGAAAAGCTCCGGATGTCTGGTGTTTAAATTCTTGAGACCTAAAATCTTTCTGGTCTCATCCGGTGTAGCAATGGTCTTTCCTAATTCAGTAACAATTCGTTTGGTTCTCTCTACGAATTCCACATTGGATTTCGCAAGAACGCCCTTGGAGTAGAGAATGTTATCCTCCATACCAACACGTACATTACCGCCAAGTGCAAGTGCTGCGTACATAATCGGAAGATGTCCCTTACCGATACCGAGAGCACCCCAGGTTGCATCTGCTGGAAGCAGATTAACAAGGAACATAAGGTTTTCTACCGTTGCTGTCATACCACCGGCAGCTCCAAGTACAAACTGGAAGTTCAAAGGTCCTTTTAAAAAACCTTGTTTTTGTAAATAAAGGGCATTGTATACCATCCCTGCATCGAACACTTCGATTTCCGGTTTTACATCGCAGTTTTCCATCTCTACTGCCAGTTTTTCCAGGAATTTAGGGCTATTCTCGAATACAGTAGTGTTCTGCCAGTTCATGGAACCACAGTCATAGGATGCAATTTCAGGTCTTAAGCCCTGGAAAGGCTTCATTCTTATTTCATCGGATAGACCAATACCGCCGGAGGTGGTAAGGTTAACAACGATGTCACAGCTTTCTCTTACGATATGTACTGTTTCTTCGAATTTGTCATAATCCATGGAGGCATTAAAATCGTCATCTCTTACATGAATATGGGCAACGGATGCTCCTGCCTTACAGCAAGCAATGATCTCCTCTGCTTCCTCTCTTGGAGTTAAAGGCACGTAAGGTGTATTTTCTTTCTTTGGCCATGCACCGGTGCAGGCAACGGTTAGTATTACTTTATCACTAGGATTTGCCATGATTAAAATCCCCTTTCTTCGTAAGAAGCTTCGTAAATTCTGCTTCCCAATTATATTTTTTCTTATGAAAAGGCTGTCACACAAAGCATAAGCATGTAACAGCCTTTCTTCCCGTTCAAACTTCCCGACATGCTGCCATAGGCAGCACAAACGTAGGGAGAAGAACGCTGTATTTGCGTTCTTCCAGGTGTGAAGCATAGAAATTCTTAGGCGGCGTACTTTGGCGCCTTAGAATTTTTCTTCACACTTCTTAGTTCAAAAGGTATTTAGATTGCTCCGAAGGTATAAACTCTGTCCGGAACGTCATTCAGATCATCTTCATCGATTTCTGCTACGGCACGTACCATGGAGCCGTCACCTAACCA